>JACQGG010000054.1 GCA_016199665.1 Acidobacteriota bacterium
CGCAAAGGCGCCACATTTCCCTCGGCAGTTCTAGAATACGCGGTCACCGTGTGATTCGACCAGTTCGAGACCCAGAGTTCGTCGCGAGTTCTGTCGATCACGACACCCGTGGGTCCAGCCATTCCTGTCGCAGGCCCGCCGATGACGCGAACCGGGGCCACGTCTCCCCGCGCATCAGCGTCAAAGAAGAGGACCCGGTCATCGCCGCCGTTGGCCACCACGAGCTGGTTGCTCTTGGTGTCAAGGAAAATCCCCAGAGGGAGATCCATCCCGGTCTTGGACCCCTGGATCACCCGCAAAGGCTCCGTATCGCCCATGGCCGTCCGAGAGAAAACGGTAATGGAGGGGGGGAGGAACTTCCCGCTAGGGGGAAACCAGGAGCCCTGCTGCTGAGCACCTAGAGGCCTTATAATGTCGTGGTAGCTTTTCCTCTTGCCCCTCAGTTCGGGCCGCATCTGCTGCAACTGAATCCAACCTTCCCCCGGCTCTGTATGCCGCCAGTTGCCGTGATTGACAACGTAGATCTCATTTTTCTCGATGTCGACGTAAATCCCATGCGGATCAGCCAACTGCGTCTTCGGCCCCTGGATCCAGCGCACAGACTCGTCCATGATCGTAGCCGTTCTCTTGAACACATCGATTCTGTTGACGTGTTCAATGGTCACAAAGAGTTCATCAAGCTTCGGCTCCGAAAAAATACCCCAGGGAGCATGGAAAGTGTGTACAAATCGTTTCTCTTCAACGGCTCCGTTTGCATCCAGAGGGACTGTGACAATCCCAGAGCCGCCGTCGGCGTGTATCATGAAGACCTCGTTCAACTCCGGGGATACCGCCACTCCACACCACCGCGCATCTCCATGACTGGGTAGAGTCACCCGCCGGCGCGGCTCGGTGATGGCATTGGTCGGTGCAAACAGAGTGCGATAAACGTTGAGGCTAGGACCTCCCCTGGTCACGGTGCTATCACTGGTCACGAGCAGCTCCTCACGCTCTTCGGCTATCGCGATGCCATGGAAGGTGGGGTAAGCATCCTCAATGACGCGCAGGGGATCTCGCTTGACGACGATCGTGCGCCTTTCGGCTGCGCTGCTCCTGTCCTGGGCCAGGACTCCAAAACCTTCACTGTTGCCCCCTGTCCAGAAAGGGACCCAGGCGACTGCCACGGCAAAGACTCCCAACAGAACGACCACTTTCTTCATTCCAGATCTCCTCTGATGTTGTGTCCACTCATTGCTCCCGCTGACTTGGCCAACGGGATGTTTCGGTCTAATCAGAAAAATCAAAACGCCTCCGGCAAAGAGTAAATCTGCATGCTGTCCTCGCCCTTGCCAGGACCGATATCACCATCTCCTCCAAGATCAATGATCGCTTTCTCATCCGGGATCAGGTCTTCTACGCCAAAGCCGTCGAGTTCGTACAAGGGCGGAACGTCTCCACAGTCCCCATATTTCCAGATGCGTCCTGAAGCGATCAGTTTTTTTGCCTCTGGGTTCAGTACCACCTTCCCCGGGTTGGTCCAAAACTGCGGCAAGCCCGTCTTAGGACCGTGGATGACGCAGTGTGGGGCAACATCGCCGTTATCGATGCGGTTAAAGAGCAAAACCCCTGAACCTGCTCCAACGGCCAGGACGTTGTTTACCGGGTCGACCGACACGCGATTCGGAAAGCGCAATCGTGTCTTGGGGCCATGGATGATCCGGATCGGAGCCACATCGCCGTTCGCTCTCCTGTCAAAGACCAGGACCGAGTCGCTGGTTTTTTGTGTTACGTACACCTCATCATGGATGGGATCGACCGCTACATTGTCCGTATCGGAGGCCCCGCCGCTGATCATGGTCTTCGGCCCCTGAATGACCCGAAGCGGTTTCTCATTGCCTCCGGCGTCGGCGCGAAAGAAAAGGATCGCTTGCGCAAAGGTATTGGGAACCACGATCTCATCATGAATAGGGTCCACGGCCATTTGATGGTTGGTTCGTGCCTGGAGCGTTGCTTGACCCTGAAGAGTTCTCAAAGGGGCAGTCTGTCCATTCGCCGAACTGGCGAAGACCGAGATTCTCGGATGGCTCACTCAGTTGGGAATGAGAATCTCTTTTCGCTTGGGGTTGTAAGCGGCTGCCGACGGATTGCCCATGCCCGTCGCCGGAGCCCCAGGCGGAGCGCCGCGAACCGTTCGCAAAGGCGCCACATTTCCCTCGGCAGTTCTAGAATACGCGGTCACCGTGTGATTCGACCAGTTCGAGACCCAGAGTTCGTCGCGAGTTCTGTCGATCACGACACCCGTGGGACCAGCCATTCCCGTCGCGGGCCCTCCGATAATGCGGACCGGGGCGATATCTCCGGCTGCATTGGCGTCGAAAAACAGGAGCCTGTCATCGCCGCCGTTAACCACCACGAGCTGGTTGCTCTTGGTGTCGAGGAAGACCCCCAAAGGAAGATCCATTCCTGTCCTGGGTCCCTGGATCACCCGCAGCGGCGCCGTATCCCCCGCAGCCGTCCGAGAGAACACGGTAATCGACGGCGGGAGAAACTTTCCCGTAGAAGGTCGTAAGGGTCTTATATCGTCGTGATAGGTCTTTCTCCTGCCCCACAACTCCGGCCGCATCTGTTGCAACTGAACCCAGCCTTCCCCCGGCTCCGTATACCGCCAGTTGCCGTGATTGGCAACATAGATCTCATTTTTCTCCACATTGACGTAGATCCCATGCGGATCAGCCAGCTGCGTTTTCGGCCCTTGAATCCAGCGCACCGGTTCGTCCATCAAACCGGCCATCCTCTCGAACACCTCGATCCTGTTGACGTGTTCGATGGTGACAAAGAGTTCATCAAATTTCAGTTCCGAGAAAATGCCCCAGGGCGCATGGAATGTGTGCACAAATCGCTTTTCCCCAACGGCTCCGTTTGCATCCATAGGGATAGTGGCGATCCCAGCCCCGCCGTCAGCGTGTATCAGGTAAGCCTCCTTGAACTCCGGAGAGATCGCCACTCCACACCATCTTGCGTCGCCAAAGCCCGCAACAGTCGCCCGGCGGCGAGGCTCTGTGATGGCATTGGTCTGTGAGACGAACTGGCTGTTATAAACGCTGAGGCTGGGCCCTTCTTTGGTGACTGTGTTATCACTGCTCACGAAGAGCTCCCCGAGCTCCTCGGCCATCGCTATACCGTGGAAGGTGGGGTAGGGATCCTCAACAATGCGGAGGGGGGCTCGTTTTATGACGATCGTGCGCCTTCTGGCAGCGTTGTCTCCATCCTGGGCCCAAACCAGAAGGCCCCCGTCTTTTCCCGCGGTCCAAAAGGCGATCCAGCCGAATGCCAGAGTAAACAGTCCCAATGGAACGACTATTTTCCTCATTGCATGCCTCCCCCTCTCAGGGTCTGCCAAGAAATAAGTTCACACTTTGGCGCGCGCCGCACGCCGTCGCGCCCCTTCAGGCTGCGGACCGGCGTCCGGAGCGATTGCCCGGCTGACTAGAAAATAATCTTGAGCCCCAGTTGGATTTGCCGTGATGTCGTTACCGTGCTCGTAATTCTAGCGCCGGCCGGTCGTACCGTTCCGTTCTGGTTGAGGATTCTGCCGTTAGGAACGTTAAAATTGGGTCGGTTGAAGGCGTTAAAGACCTCGACCCGGAACTGCACGGCGAAATCCTCTGAAACCGCAGGCAAGGCTGTTTTCTTTGCCAGAGAAAGGTCCACGTTTGCCAGCCCCGGACCGATCACCGTATTTCTCCCCACGTTCCCAAAATACCCTGCCGGCTGCAGCTCAAAGGCCGTGGGGTCGAAGTATCGGTCCGGTCCCCCCAGAACAGGACTGTTGACGGCTCCGGGCTTCAGGTCCGGCCGGTCCGGGGACCTGCCGTCCAGGTTGCGCGCCCGGTTAAATCCCAACGCCACCGTAAAGGGCGGGCCGGTAGTGAACGCCGCGATGCCGTTAAATTGCCAGCCCTCAAGTAACTTGTTTCCACGGAGCGGCAAATCGAAGGTATAATTGAAAGCAAAGTTGTGTCGTACATCAAAAGAAGAAAGGCTGCGGTCTGGGCTGATATCGTCCGGATCCATCACCTGCTGTGGGCTGTTCCTGGCGTCGGCGTTGCTCAGATTCGAGGCGTTGTCGATGCTTTTCCCGAAGGTATAGGCCCCCTTAAGTCGTAACCCCTGGCTGAAACTGCGCTCCAACGAGAATTGGAAAGAATCATAGTGGTAATTCGCGTCGCTGGCAGCGTATCTGCTGTTGCCTAGCTGGGGGTTCCTCCTCCTCAAACCTGCGGGGAAAAACTTCCGACCGTCGGCCTGGATTTGAGGGATCGCCGCATTTCCCTGCCGACCGGCCAGCAGGTGATATCCTTTGGAGCCGACGTAGCCGACCGTAAGCGTCGTGTTGGGGAAGAGTTCCCGCTGAAGGGTCAAATTGTAGTGAAAACTCGTCGGCACGTCCAGTTTGGGATCCAATCCATCCGCAGCGGACGTCAGCGGGGTTCCCCCGCCTCCCCCTGTCGGGTCGATTCTCGGAAAAGCTGGATTGTCCAGGGCAAAGTTATTGAGAAACGGCACGTTGGTCTTCAGATAAAGGTCATGTTCTGTAAACTGATTGTAGAAAATGCCAATGCCAGATCGAACTGAAGTTTTCCCGTCGCCAAAAACATCCCACGCTAAACCAATACGGGGAGCCAAACCTTTCAAGCTATTATTTTCATCAAAGATATTGCCAATCCTGGGCTCGGTCAGAAACACGCGGTACCCATTCACGACGGTGTCCACGTAATTGGAAAGCTTGCCATGGACTTCTTCCATCAGGGTCGCGAATTCCCAGCGAAATCCCAGGTTCAGGGTGAAACCGGGTCTAACCTTCATATCATCCTGGACGTAAAAACCGGCAAAGGTAATACGCTCCCCTTTGGAATGGTCGCCGGTCAGCAGCCTAAAGAGAAAAGGCTTGCCCAGAAGAAAATCCTCAATGGTGCCGAAGTCGTAGATGCCGGGCGCTACGCAGCAACCGCTGGAGATCGCCCGGATATTAAAGTGCAGCCTGTGAACTTCAAATCCGAACTTGAGAGAGTGCGCTCCCGATGTGTAGGCCAATTGATCGGACACCTGGAAGTTGGTTCTGGCGAACTCATCCACCCCCTCCCCTCCGAACTCGTCTACGGCGGAGACCCCAGCTCCGGTGGATCCTCCGATCCTGATCACGCCCATCGGTTGGCCTGGGAGAAACGACAGTTGAGGGGCAGCGTCAATGAGAAGAATCCCGTTATTTTCAGTCGCGTGCTGGCGGCGGAGACCAAAGCGAAAAGTGTTTAACATCCTGGTAGAAAATACCCTGGTTTCCTGGACATTAAAGAACGTAGTGCGATCATGAAGCTTGTCGGCCGCAATAGCCAGCGGCAAAGGCGTTTCCCTGTTGGTGTCCAAGATACGATAGGTTGCAAATATGGAGTCCGCTGCGGAAAACTGATGGTCTATCTTCACAAGCGCAAAGTCTTGATCTTCGGTCAACACAGGATGACTAATGAACTCAGCCGTAGCATCCCCAAAAACCCGGCCGTTGGGCGAAGGAAAAAGAGCAAGATAGGGCTTGACAACATCTGCGATCAGAACCTGCCTCAGCCCGCCGGTTCTAGGATCAGGCAGCAATCCTTTGCGGGCATTCTCGTCCGGCACGATGGCAATAGCCGTAGCTCCCAAGCCCTGCCGGAGTCCTTCATAGTTGCCGAAAAAGAAAGTGCGATCCTTGACCACAGGTCCTCCCAGGGCGAATCCGAAGTTGTGCCGCTTGAACTCGGGTACCGTCCCGGGATCAAAAAAGTTTCTGGCATCCAGGTTGTCGTTGCGATGAAACTCGAAAACCGATCCATGCAGCCCGTTGGTCCCGGAAAGCGTTGCTACATTGATCACACCCCCCGGTCTTTTCCCAATTTCCGCACTATAAGCGCTGGTCATCACGCTGAACTCCCGGATGGCTTCTACCCCCAATCCGCCGCTGGCCACGTTTCCAATGTTGTTGGCGTCGTTGAGCTCTGCACCGTCCATGAGAATTCGATTCGATGAAGGTCTTCCTCCGGAGATGCTGAAACCGGGACTGACTTTGAAACTGTAGCTTCCGGCATGCAAGCCAATCAGTTGGTCAAAGTTGCGACCGTTCAGGGGCAGGTCGCGGATGGCTTTCTCGTCCACCAAGCCCGACAGCGTAGCCGATGTAGTCTCTACCAGTGGCGCCTCGCCCGAAACTTCAACCCGCTCCGTCATTCCGCCGATCGGCAGCACGAAGTTGACTTCCAATTCTCGAGCCACCGTCAGTGTAATGCCGCTGCGCACCACAGTCTGAAAACCCACCAGTTCCGCTGCCAGCTCATACCCGCCCAGAGCAAGCTGGCCCAGACGGTATCTTCCCGAATCATCTGTGATCGTCGACCGCGCGATAGCTGTCTCCAGGTGCCGAGCTGTAATGCTGACACCGGGTAACACGCCTCCGCTTTCATCCTTGACCATTCCAGATATCGTCCCCAGTATCGTCTGGCTACGCGCCTCCGAAAAGGTCACAAAAACTGCCAAAGCGCTTAAGAAGACTATCCTGAAACTTCTGCTCTTCATGCCAGTCCTCCTTTTAGTATTTGGTGTCATGCCCTCTCTAGGGATGCTACCGCAGAGGTTCTAGAATTCGGTACTGCTCACTTAACCGTTCTGCTGAATCTTATTGGAGGTTTTCCGACAAGTCAATAGACGGGGAGTTGGCGGGGCCGGCGCGGAACCGACCTGGAGCAGGCGGAGGGGAGGGAGGGGCCATTTCATTTCGAATCAGGGAGTCGCGTATGATATTCTTTGCATGTTAAGAGCATTTCCGGCTTGTTCTTTTCAGCTTCTGGAGACGTCAACTCGGCAGAGACCCCAGCTTGATTTGTGGAGGATGAATTCTGAAATGCGAAGCGCAAGAGATAAAGATAAAGATAAGAAGGTCGCAATGTCCCGGCGGCTGCTGCCCGGGCTGTTGGCGGTAGCGGCAGGCGCTGCCGCGGGGTACTTTTTCCTCCCAGGGCTCGCGGAGAGGCCGGATTGGCAGACGAGTACGGTGGACAGATTGTCCCTTTCGCCGGAGACCTCGTTTCGGGTGATCGATTCCCAGTCTCTGGAGAATCTGGCCTGCATCGAGCCCTCCGGGCAGGAGCTGTCGGCAGAGCCGGGAACCGCCCGCCTGGTTCCGGCGAGTTGGAGCCCGGGTGAGGCGCGAGTCGGGCGCACGGTTGCGGCAAATTTTATGCCCCCCGCCCAGAACCGAAATTCACCTGCGGATGGCCCTGCGGGTGGGGACCTGCGGCCGCTGCGTATCGTTCAAGACGCTTACTCTACATTCGCCGGGATTGCGGTGAACCCGGAGACTGACGAAGTTGTCATGACCGATGAGAATCGTTTTAGCCTCCTGGTTTATGATCGGCGGATCAACGTGAAGGGTGTTGCAGAACCAAGGCGCCGGATCAGCGGGGACAACACGCAGATCGAGTTTATTTGCGGGGTCACGATTGATCCCGTGACCGGGGATATCTATACGGTCAACAATGACACCATGGACAACATGCTGGTCTTCTCCCGCGACCAGGACGGCAATATCAAGCCGGCCAGAGAGCTTAAGGTCGATCACGGCGCGTGGGGCGTCTCTTTGGACCGAGGGCAGGATGAAGTGGCGATCACGATCCAGCATCTGAACAAGATCACGATCTACCGCCGGGCCGCCGAGGGCGAAGAGCCTCCGCTGCGAACGATCTGGGGCCTGAAGACGGGTCTGGCGGATCCGCACGGAGTCTTTATCGATGGCAAGAACAACGAGATTTTTGTCACAAACCAGGGTTCGTACCGCGGGAGAGTGACCGGGCGCGGCGCCGACGTGGCGACAAGGCGGGGTGTGGATGAGGCCGTGGGAAGCGTTCAGTTTCGACCTGTCGGTCTGTCCACGGGGCGTTTTTTCCCCCCTTCGATCCGGGTTTTCCAGAGGCTGGCCAACGGCGATGTGGAGCCGATCCGCGTCATCGGGGGTCCCAAGACTCGCCTGAACCTGCCCCTGGGGATCTATGTAGACAC
>JACQGG010000050.1 GCA_016199665.1 Acidobacteriota bacterium
GGGGGAGACAAGGAGAGGGGGAGACAAGGAGAGGGGGAGAGGGGTGAGGGAGAGAGCGGGAGACATGGAGAGCGGGAAGGGGGGGAGACCGGCAGGCGGAGCGACTGGTGAGTCTCCGATAATTCGTATGCCATGGTTTCCACGCTTCCTCACCCCCTCACCTTGTCTCCCCCTCTCCCCGTCACCGGCTCCCGCTCCCCACCTTCTCCCTCACCTCGCCGCCGTGACCGGGTACTTTGCATCATAAAGCTTGACCATATCCGCGGTCAGATCCCCCGCCTGGGCCACATAAGCAAACATCCCCTCCTGAGCGACCAGAATTGCCAGGTAGTTGTTCTGCCGCCCGTACTCCTGAACCACCTGCTGCATCTTGCTTCCCAAGCTTTTCAGCATCGCCTGCCGCCGCAGCTCCAGTTCCTGGTTCAAGTCTTCCTGCTTTCGGCGCAGCCGGGTTTCCCTCTCCTGAAGTTGCCGCTCCATTTCTGCCCGCGCTTCCACGGCAGCCGTCAACTGCTCCTGCATATACCTGTTCCGCAGGACGTTGTAGTCCGATTCGTCTTTCCTGAGGGCGTCGTTTTGACGGTTGGCCCAGTCCTGAACCGCGGCAAACTCTTTCTTGCCTTCGGCAGTTTCACTAATGGCCCGAACGAAATCAACCACGCCGATTCTCGTCGGCCGCACGGGCGGCGCCGGTCGCACCGGTTGCGCCGCCTGTTGCGCAACAACGGCCGGGAGATATAACGCGAGCACTGTCAAGTTCAAAACTCCCCCGATACCTCTCATAAAATTCCCTCCATAAGCGCCGTCCCTGCGTTTCTCGGAGACGTTCTCAGACCTGTCTTGTTTAACATTTTCGAGGTAAGAATCTGAGGGAGCGGAGATCAGCGCCAACAAAGGCGAACGAAAGTGAATGCCCGCGCTCATTTCCGTTCATTTGCGGCCACACACTCCATAACGAATCATTCGCGCTAGCGAATTCGAATTTCAAAGGGGAGTAGGGCCAAGACCTCTTCCGCCAGGATGTGCGCCAAATCCCGAATTCCTTCCAGCCAGGCGGCCGAGCCCAGCTCTGGAATCAACATCTCACGCAGTGAAGATTTCCTGGAATAAAGCACCACGCGCAGCGGGCGCTCGGAAGGCAGATGACAAAGGGCCCTGACTTCTTCCACCGCTTCGCGAATCCCGCCGATTCCATCCACCAGACCATGGCGAAGCGCCTCCTCTCCGCTCCAGACGCGCCCTTGCGCCAATTGCAGGATACGATCTTCGGATTGTCCCCGGCTTTGCATCACCTTGGGGACAAAACGCTCCCGGTAGAACTCTTCCATGTGCCGGCGCACCTTGTCGCGTTCGTCCGCGGAAAAGGGTTGAAGTGCGGATTGAAAGCCCGCGTGAAGCGCCCCGGAGATGGAATCGACATGGATCTTGAGCCGTCGCAGCAGATCCTGGACCACCAGCTTCCCGCCGATCACCCCGATCGAGCCAGTGACGGTGTTTCGCTGCGACAGTATCTTCCGGGCCGCGGTGGCAATGTAGTAGCCTCCCGAGGCCGCGACATCGCCCATGGAAACTACGACCGGCTTTTTCTCGGCCGTCAACTGCACTTCCCGCCAGATGGCATCGGAAGCGAGCGCGGAGCCACCCGGCGAGTTCACCCGCAGCACGACGCCTCGAACCCGCTTCCGCTTGCGCGCGTCTGCGAGAAACTGCTTCATTGTCTCCGAGCCGCAGACCATGCGGCGTCCGGCTCCGCGCCGGCTCTGCCCGGTCGCAATCAGGCCTTCAGCCACAATTAGAGCGACTTGGGCGCGGCGGCGCGTCACAAGGCGTTTCCAAAAGCCTTCGGCCACCTTGTAACGGTTCAAGTCTCGCCGGACCAGTTTCTGATCCTCCGCTTTTTGAATGACCTGGTCTTCGAACAAGAGGTCATCGACCAATCCGGCGGCCTTGGCTTCGGCGGCAGAGTACGGACCCGCATTGAGCCATTCCTTGATCTCCTCCGTGCTTCGGTTTCGGCCTGCGGCTACGCGTTCCAGAAGCTGCCGCTGCATATCCTGGATCAGGGCTTCGGTCTGTTCCCGATGGGGTTCGGACATCTGCTGGCGGGTGAGAAAGTCGCCGGCGGATTTGTATTTCCCGACGTGCGCGAGTTCCGGCTGGACTCCCAGCCATTGCAGCGCTTCCTTCAAGAAAATCACCTCCGCTCTCAGACCGACCAAATTGACCGAGCCCGAAGGAGCCAGATAAATCGAGTCGGCGGACGAGGCGACGAAGTATTCCTTGTTGCCGGCGCTTTCCAGAAATGCGATCACTCGTTTGCCTTGACTGCGAAAGCGGTGAAGAGCCTCCGCCAGTTCCTCGGCTTGAGCCCACCCCAATTCGGGCTGTCGCATCGCCAGCAGCAGGGCGCCAACTCTCTTGTCCCGCCCTGCCTTATCCACTGCATCCAGCAGCATCTTCAGATGCATTTTGTGCTTTCGTGGCAGGAGAGAATAGTCAGGTGCGGATTCGGTGAGGGTGTCCTTGATTTCAACGTAAAGAAAAAATCTGCGTCTCACAATGACATCCCACAATGACATCGCGGCCGATAGAGATCTAAAACCGTTAAAGCTTATCAAATTTCGACGCCGACAGCGTTCCTTGCCCCCATCGGCCGCCCATTGACGCGAATGAACGCCAGCCGCGAATAAACGCGAATGAACGCCGGCCGCGAATGAACGCCGGCCGCGAATGAACGCGAATAAACGTCAGCCGCGAATGAACGCCGGCCGCGAATGAACGCGAATGAATGCTAATCAAACATATTTGAAATTTTCCGGACGGGATCGGCACGAGCTTTCAGCCTCTGAAAGAAGACCCATTACAATCCGTTACAACCTGCCTCTTCGAAATGTTGAACTGCCTTTGTTTAACATTTACGAGGTAAGAATCTACGCTTTTTCGCAGACTGCGCTGCGAAAAAGTGGCCCTTAAAGGGCCGTCAAACCGGGGTTTCCACAAACATCGACAATTTTGTGTCGATGTGGATCCGGTAAGCGCCTAACCAGCCCTGGGGTGCGCCCCTGATATTCCGCCGAAGACTAACTTGGCGGCCTGAAGCCACAACGAGAACAAAATTCTCGCTAGAGTGGCCATAACAGTTTAAGGGCGCCCACTAGCAGGCTCACGTGCACGCTCACGTCGAAGACTCTTGAAAGCCGCCTCAGGACGAGGGCGTGCTGGTGATCGTACCTGTGCTCGCGGGTGTCGTCGTGGACAATAACGACAACAAGATTCGCGTTTCATCTCCCATAGCGATCTACGCTTTTTCAGCTTTGGGTTCCGTTCTTTCAACATCGACAAGATTTTATCGATGTTATTGCCCTAAGCCCCTTATGGCGTTCATTCGCGTTCATTCGCGGCTGGCGTTTATTCGCGTTAATTCGCGGCTTGGTTTATGCTTGCCGTGTGGCTGTCGGATGGAAAAGGCCTGGAAAACTGCTCCCGGGAAGCCGCATCGCTGTTGTCGCGCCCGCGTCGGCCTTCAGCCGCACTGAATTTGAAAAGGGAGTCACAGTCTTGCGTCGGATGGGTTTGGCTCCGATCTACGACGACACCTTGTTTTCGCAACACCTTTGCTTTGCGGGCGCCGATTCCCACCGGGCGGAGCGCCTGATCCATTTTCTGAACGACGACAGCATCGACGCGGTGCTGTGCGCCCGAGGCGGATACGGGAGCGTACGACTGCTCCCGTATCTGGACAACTTGGACTGGAGCGCGCCCAAGATTTTCATGGGTAGCAGCGATGTCACGGCGCTGCTCGCCTTCTTCTCCTCGGAGCAGGGGTGGGTCTCGTTCCACGGTCCGATGGTTGCCGGAGATATCGCCCGGGAGCGAATCGGCATCGATCCGTGGGCTTTATTGCGGGGCGAGGGAGAATTTCCCGTCGCCATCCGCGACCGGACGGTCTGCTGGAGACCCGGCCGGGCGCGGGGAATCCTCTATGGGGGCTGCCTTTCAATTCTCTGCAGCCTGCTGGGGACGAAGACTCGCTGGCAGATGGAGGGGGCCGAGCACCTGGTGCTCTTCCTGGAAGACATACGCTGTAAGCCCTACCAGATAGACCGCATGCTGACGCAACTGGCGCAGTCGGGCCTGATGGACCGCGTTCGCGGCTTGATCCTGGGAGAAATGGTCGAGTGCGGCAACAGCCTGGAGTTGAAGCCGGTTGTGCTGGATGCCTTGGCTTCCTATCGTTTCCCGATCGTCTATGGATTCCCGTCCGGCCATACCTCAGGGGAGAGCCTGATCCTCCCTTTCGGAATTCCGGTGGAGCTTCGGGCGGAGGAAAATCTGCTTACCGTCCTGGAAAGCCCGGTGAGGGAAGCATGAAATCCAGTCCGAACCAGCATATCCATCTGATCGGAATCTGCGGAACGGCCATGGCCACACTGGCGGCGATGCTGAAGGAGCGCGCCTATCGCGTCTCCGGCTCAGACCAGAATGTCTATCCACCCATGAGTCTCTTCCTGCAGGAGCACGGTATTCCGGTGGCTTCTCCTTTTAGCAAGGAGAATCTGATTCCCAAACCGGATTTGGTCGTAGTAGGCAACGCAATCTCTCGGGGAAATGTGGAGCTGGAAGCGACGCTGAACGAACGCATACCTTTCACGTCTTCCGCCGAGCTGATGAAGGAAGCGTTTGTGCAGGGCAAACATTCGGTGGTTGTGACCGGCACCCATGGCAAGACGACGACGACCAGCCTGGTAGCCTGGATTCTTACCTGCGCCGGCCTCGATCCGACATTCATGGCCGGGGGAATCGCGCAAAACTTTCAATCCAGCTTCCGCCTGGGAAGCGGAGAGATTTTCGTCGGCGAAGGGGACGAATACGACACTGCATTTTTTGACAAGACGCCCAAGTTTCTCCACTACCTTCCCACGTCGGTCATAATCAACAACATTGAATTCGATCACGCCGACATTTACGCGAGCCTCGACGAAATTGAGCAGCAGTTTCGCAGGCTGGTCAACTTGATTCCAGAGAACGGCTTGTTGCTGGCCGGGGCAGAATCAGAGACGGTTGTCCGGGTGGCACAGAAGGCTTTCTGTACAGTGCAGACATTCGGTATCGGCGACTTTTTCTGGTCTGCCCGCCGCTTGGATCTGGTCCCTGGGCCAGCCGGAACAGCGGCCGGCGGCGCAGGGGGGGGTTCGTTTGACGTGCAACGGGAAGGCGAAACCGTCGCCCGTGTGTCGGCGCCGCTGGCCGGCCAACATAATGTCCGCAACATGGTAGCGGCGTTTGCGCTGGCATCCAACTTGGGAGTTCCCGCGCAAGCGATCGCGGACGCGCTGGGCCGCTTTGCTGGCGTCAAACGAAGGCTGGAGCTTTTGGGAATATTCGGAGGGGTATTTCTTTTTGATGATTTCGCCCATCATCCAACTGCAGTGCGGGAGACCTTGGCGGGGCTGCGGTCGCAGCATCCGGATCTGCCCCTCTACGTTGCTTTTGAACCCCGCTCTGCCACCAGCCGGAGAAAGGTGTTCCAGGACGATTTTGCCCACAGCCTGTCTCTCGCCGACACTGTCCTGGTCAGCGCCCTGTTTGACCCGTCGAAGATAGAGGAAAACGAGCGGCTTGATCCTTTGCGCGTGGCGGCACATCTAAGACAACTGGGACGGGCGGCAGAGGTTTTTCGATCCTCCGATGAAATTGTAGAATACCTTGGGAGGCATGTGAGCCCGCCTGCGGTGCTGGTCGTCATGTCCAACGGCGGCTTTGGCGGAATTAACCCTAAGCTATGCGACATGCTCTCCAGGAAATTTGGTCCGGCTGCCAAACCAACCGAGGCGACCGGCTTGAGAAACCAGCCATGAAGGAACACGACCTTGACCGATCTCCGATGAGAAGCTCAGAACATCCGGCGGAGAATCCAACGGTTCATGCATCTCTTCGCGATAGGAATTTTTTCAGCCATTCATCCAGGGCTGCAGGCTGGGGAAGGACCGTGTCATTTGCGCTTTGCCTGCTTGCCGTGCTGGGCGTGGGCGGCATCGCAGGTCCGGGCCGCGCGTCCGCCGCTTCCCAGGCTGGAGATCCGGCCCGCCAGGCCGGGGAGACTCGGCCGGATCAGACGGAGCCCCCGCGGGGATTTCGAATCGGGGTCGAGGTCAACCAGGTCTATCTTTCCGTCAACGTTCGCTCGCTGGAAACCGGAGGATTTGTCAGGGGATTGACCAAGGAGGATTTTCGCGTCCTGGAAGACGGCGTCCCCCAGGAGATTACCAACTTCAACAGCGAGGCAGTACCGGCTCATGTTGCCATTGTTCTGGACATCAGCGGGAGTGTTCAGGGAGAGCTTCCAGAGTTCCGGCGCGCGATCCTGAATTTCTCCAGGGCGCTGACGCGGGATGACAAGATTGCGATTGTGACCTTCAGTAATCAGTCCAAACTCATTCTGGACTGGACTTCCGATCCTCAGAAGATTGAGCTTGCGGCCAGCAGCGTATATTCCAAGGGTACAACGGTTTTTTACGACGCCTTATATGTGACCTTCTCGGATTTGCTGAAAGAGGTGTCCGGCAGGAAGGCAGTCATCGTGCTGAGCGACGGAATCGACACGGCGAGCACGACTAGTTTTCAGCAGGTTCGGCGCCAGGCCCTCCGAGCCGAGGCCATGGTCTACTTTGTCAGCAAGCTGGAGGAATACGCGGCCATGGCGAGCGGGAGGCGCTGGACGGATCCGGGTGATCCCACTTTGAGGGATGAGTTCTTGCAGAGAGTGCGCAGCGAGATGAACGCGCTGGCGACGGAAACCGGCGGCGCGGTGCTCAACTATGTTGCCATGTCTTTGAATGACATTTACCAGCGGGTCGCCGAAGAGCTGCGCCATCAGTATTACATGGGCTATCTGCCCGCCAATGGGGCCAAGGACGGATCGTGGAGAAAAATTGAGATTCAGGTCCTCAAACCCGGAGTGCAGGCGACAACTCGCGCCGGCTACTATGCGGCCCGGCAGTAATCGGATTTCCGGAGTGACAAGTTATGTGCGGAATTGTTGGGTATGCCGGTATTCGAGATGTCGTCCCCATTCTATTGGAAGGGTTGCAGCGGCTGGAATACCGGGGATACGATTCAGCGGGAATAGCGGTTCAGGATCACGGAGCCATCCACGTGGTCCGCTCCGCTGGAAAAATTGAACGTCTCCAGGACAAATTAGCCGGAGTCCGCTTACCAGGACAAATCGGAATTGGGCACACGCGCTGGGCGACCCATGGCAAGCCGACCGAGCTCAACGCCCATCCTCATTCTGACTGCGGCGGCAACTTCGTCGTCATCCACAACGGCATTATTGAGAACTATTCTCTGATCAAGCGGGGATTGCAGGAGCGGGGTCACCGGTTCAAGTCGGAGACGGACACCGAGGTGATTGCCCACCTGCTCGAAGAAAACTGGGATGGAGATCTGGTATCGACGGTCCGCAGCGCTGTTTCACTTCTGGCTGGCACATTCGGACTGGCGATCCTGTCCGCGTTCGCCCCGGAAACCATTGCGCTGGCCCGGAGGGGCAGCCCGCTCCTGTTGGGAATCGGCAAAAACGAGATGTTCGCCGCCTCCGATGTCTCGGCCATCCGGCGCCACACCAACCAGGTGATTTATCTGGAAGATGAGGATCTGGCGATCATCACTCCGTCTTCCTATGAGATCAGCTCCCTGCAGGGCACACCGGTCCGGCGCGATCAGCAAACTGTCGAATGGGAGATCGCGTCCGCCGAAAAGCAGGGGTTTTCGCATTTCATGCTGAAGGAGATTTTCGAGCAACCCGAGGCTGTCATCAATGCCATGCGCGGACGCGTGCTCGATCAGGATGGGACGGCGCGACTGGGCGGGCTCGACACGGTGCGGGACCAACTGCGCGCCACGGATCATCTTATCATTGTTTCTTGTGGAACTTCCTACTATGCCGGGCTGATCGGCCGGTACATCATCGAGAGCCATACGGATATTGCGGTGGAAGTTGAACTAGCCAGCGAGTTTCGATACCGGAACCTGAATCTGAAGCAGGGCACCGTCGTGCTGGCAATCAGCCAGTCGGGAGAGACAGCCGACACGCTGGCTGCGGTGCGGGAAGCCAAGCGCAAAGGAGTCGCCGTACTGGGGCTGGTCAACGCCGTGGGCAGCACGATTGCACGCGAAACGGTCGCTGGAATTTACAACCACGCGGGGCCGGAAATCGGAGTGGCTTCGACCAAGGCCTTTGTTTCGCAGTTGACTATTCTGTACCTGCTGGCGCTTCTGCTGGGCAGGGAGCGCAACTTGTCCATCAGCGAAGGCAAGCAGTTCATTGCCGCGCTTCAGTCGATTCCCGGCAAGATCAGCCAGATCCTGGCAGAGAGTGACGCAATCCGAGACATCGCGGAAAGATACGCCGTGTTTGAGAACTTTATGTTCATTGGTCGAAAATACAATTTTCCGATTGCGCTGGAAGGGGCATTGAAACTGAAGGAGATCTCCTACCTCCATTCGGAAGGATATGCGGCCGGTGAAATGAAACATGGTCCCATCGCATTGATCCATCCGCAGTTCCCGACCGTCTGCATCGCGCCTCAGGGAGAATCCTACGACAAGATTATTTCCAATCTCCAGGAAATCAAGGCCCGCAGCGGCCCGGTGCTGGCAATCGCGACCCACGGCGACCAGGAGATCGCGCGCCTTGCCGACGACGTCATCTACATCCCCGATATAGAGGAGCGCTATTCACCCTTTCTAACGGTGATCCCGCTGCAGTTGCTGGCTTATCACATCGCCAACTTCAACGGGCGTGAGATCGACGAGCCGCGCAATCTTGCCAAGAGTGTCACGGTGGAGTGATGACCTGATCGCGCCTGCCGGAGCTGAGGCTCCCGATCCCCAGGCCGGTATCCTATCTTTGCTTGCGGCCGCATTCTGCGTGATTCGTTAGATTCTGCCCACCGCTTGCTGACGCGCGCGGTTCGGAACAAGCTCCGATGGCGGGTCCGCCAATTTGCTAATTCTTTGCGCTTTCTGCACCTTTCGCAACCGCAAACTCCAGGCACCATTGCACGAAGTGCTCGAACAGCCGGCGACTGAATGCGTCCTGCTGGTAATCTTTCTCGGGATGCCACTGGACGGCCAGCAGCGGCTTGCCCAAGCAATGGACCGCCGCCTCTATGATCCCGTCGGATGACGTGGCCATCGACCTCAGGTCGGAAGCCAGCCGATCGATTGCCTGATGGTGGCTGCTGTTCACTTCCACATCTGTGCCGCCTGCCAGGCGGGCAAAGAGGGAGTCCGGGACCAGACGGACCTTGTGCCTGAGAGGAGGTCCCCCGTACTTGCGCTCGTGCCGGATGTCGCTGGGGAGCTGTGAGCCAAGATCCTGAATGAGCGACCCGCCCAGCCGGACATTCAGCATCTGAAACCCGTAGCAGATGCCGAAGAGCGGCATGCCGAGCCGCAACGCCTCGCCGGCCAGGTGCAGGTCGACCTGGTCCCTCAGCGGGTTGACCGGACCTAATTCAGGCGCCGGAGGCTGCCCATACCGCTTCGGATCTACATCGGTGGCGCTGCCGGAAAAAATAATTCCATGCAGCTTTTGCAAGGCCAGATCCAGGTACTCGGGCGAACCGATCAGGGGAATCAAGAAGGGGAGCCCGCCTGCCGCGTAGACTGCTTCAGAGTAGTCACGCGCCAGGTAAAAATCAACTTTGTCCGGTTCCTGGCGGGTAGTGATGCCGATTAAGGGACGATACTGACTCATCCAGGGCATGGTAAGGAACCGCGTTCCCGGTTGCTCTGCTGGGGAATTCTGTTTTTTCATGGCTTTCTGGAAGCGCCAAGGCAGCATTTCTTGTACTTCCGGCCGCTCCCACAAGGGCATGGATCGTTGCGACGCGTCCTGGAGACCTGCCTTGCCTGCGCCGGCGGCATGGGTTCGAGCGGGAGCCTTGCATGCCACGGGGACATCAGCTTCAAGAGGTAAGGTTGGCTATAGCTGAAGAAGCGCTTAAGCCCTGCGCACAGGTAGTTCAGACCCTCTTCGCCGTCCGGCGTCAGGATGAAGCGGTCCTTGGGGCACCCGCCGTTGCACATGGCCCGGACCTCGCATGTCTGGCAATAGTGGGGCAATGTATCCCGTTTGGCTTGGCCGAAGGCTTGCTGCGCCGGGCTGTCCAGCAGTTCAGCCAGGGAAATCTCGTGGATGTTCCCCAAGCGGTGTCTGGCGTCGACAAAGTGATCGCATGAAAAGAAGTCGCCGTTATGCTCCACCACTGGAATTTCGCCACATGTTTCCCGGAAGATACAGAGCGAATGCTCCAGCCCGCGGACCGGCCGGGACGCCTCCTCGAATATCTGCACCGAAATCCGTCCGGTGTCCCGCTGTATCCACTCGTCGAAGATCGCGCAGAGAAACGAGCCGAAAGCTTCCGCCGGGACGGTTTGAGGGCTCACTCCGCCCTTGGCGTCCCGCATCGGTTCTACCAGCGGGAGGAACCCCAGATATTCGCCGCCGATCTCCTTGAAAAACCGGTAGACCTGAGTCGGGTATTGCACATTCTGAGCATGCACCACGCACAAGATGTCGCATGGGATTTTGTGCCGCCGTAAGAGCTCAAACGCCCGCATTGTGCGCCCGTGCGTTGGTTCCCGGCCCTGGGTCACCCGGTGCAGGTCGTGCATTTGAGCCGGGCCGTCAAGGCTGAGCCCGACACAAAATGCTTCCGAAGAAAAAAAGCGGCACCATTCCTCATCGAGCAACATTCCATTGGTTTGCATGCCATTGATAATGCGACGATCCCCGGGCTTGTGCTTGCGCTGCAGCGCGACAATCTTGCGAAAGTAGTCCAGACCCAGAACAGTGGGCTCCCCGCCATGCCAGCAGAAGGTGATGACCGCGTCCTCGGACGCTTCGATGTGCTGGAGAATGTACTCCTCCAGGAGGTCTTCGGGCATGCGAAACGATTCCGCGTCGGGATAGAGCTGCCGTTTCTTCAGGTAGTAACAGTAGTGACAGTCCAGGTTACAAACGGGACCCGCCGGCTTTGCGAGGACTTGAAATTCACGGGCGGCCCTGACCACTGCTCAATCCTTCTCCGAAACTCATCCGCCAGGATTTCCCTTGTTTCTCAAAAGCACTTGCGCTAGATATAAGGCATTATAAGGCAGCGTGGCGCTCTGCGAAAGAGCCGCCCAGAGGAGCGCGGCGGCCTGCGAGTCTGTCTTTGAGACGGGCGCGCGCGAAACGCCGCGCCGGCTACGGCGCCGTGAAGTTTTCGCAACAGAGAAAGACCACACGTCATCGGAGATGGGACCCAACAAAGAAAGCGAGGGCCGGATGGACCAGAAATTTATTGATCTTTACGACGTCTTCACCCACGGGGGCATGAACCGCCGCGAGTTCATTGACCGCCTGGCGCAGCTTACCGGCGGTTCCGCCGCCGCAATGGCGCTGCTGCCCCTGCTTCAGAACAACTACGGCCAGCCGCCGATTGTCGCGGAGAATGACGCGCGTTTGTCCGTCTCCAACGTTCAGTACGATTCCGGGGCGGCGAAGATTTCCGGCTATCTGGCCCGGCTCAAGGGCGGGGCGAAACGGCCGGCCGTCATCGTAATCCACGAAAATCGCGGCCTCAACCCGCACATTCAGGACGTTGCCCGCCGCCTGGCCGTCGAAGGCTTCCTTGCGCTTGCGCCCGACCTGTTGTCCCCCGCGGGCGGCACCCCGTCGGAAGAGGACAAGGCGACCGAGATGATAGGCAAATTAAACGCAGGGGAGACGGTGGCGCACCTGGCCGCCGCGGTGGCGTTCCTTGCCGGGCATGGAGAATCGACGGGCAAGGTCGGCGTCGTAGGCTTCTGCTGGGGCGGTGGCATGGTAAACCGGCTTGCCGCCGCCGGCACGTCTCTCAATGTGGCCGTCTCCTACTACGGTTCGCAGCTCCCGGCTGCGGATGTGCCAAGGATTTCGGCGCCGCTGCTTCTTCAGTACGCCTCCCTGGACGAGCGCATCAACGCCGGCATCGCGAACTATGAAGCCGCGCTGAAGGCAAACTCCAAGACGTATGAGGTGCACATGTATGAAGGCGCGAATCATGCCTTCAACAACAACACAAACGCGGCGCGCTACCATAAGGAAGCAGCGGAGCTTGCATGGAGTCGCACCCTCAAATTCCTGAAGACTCATCTTTCGGGGTAAGTGGATGAACGTCCGCAGTGAACTTTGAGCCGCGAACCTCGGACGTCGACCGTCGGGCCCCGAACGCCGCTTCCTGAATCTTCACAAGCGCGCAGCGCAAATCTCCGAGCCGCCGGGTTCCTGAGCTACAATGAACCCGACCATGAGCAGGTTGTTCAGGATCCGGAGCGGGTTGAGCCCGGGGGCGATTCTTATTGACACCTTCCGGAGCATGGCGCGCCACGAGTCGCCGGCAACTGCTGCAGCCGTCGCGTTCTTCACCCTGTTTTCCATCTTCCCGCTGCTTCTGCTGATTGTTGCCGTCAGCGACCGGTACTTTAACTTGTTCGACGTTCGCTCCGCCGCCATCAGAACCGTCGTCCAGTTCTTTCCCGGATTGCGCTCCTTTATTCAGAACAACATTGCGTCGGTAACCCCTTCGCGCCAGATTATTTTTTCCAGCGCCGTGATTTTCTTCTGGACCGGTTTTTGGGTGGTGGCCTTGCTGGAGATCGCGCTGAACAAAGCCTGGCATGTCCAGAGTTCGCGCCCTTTTCTTCACAGCCGGCTGCTGGCGCTTCTGATGATTTTTGTAGGCGGCTTCTTCCTTGGAACCTCCGTCATCCTGACCACGGCCATTACTCTCCTGCGGCATACGATTGGGGACCACCAGTTGGCGCATTGGGTCATGGGCGCCGGAATCCTCTGGCGCGTTATCTTTGGCGCCACCGCGGTGGTTTTGACTTTCCTGGCGCTCACGCTGCTGTATAAGCTGCTCCCCAACACGCATGTCGCGACGCGTGAGGCGCTCACGGCTGGAATTGTAGCCAGTTCGCTCTGGCAGATTGCCAGTGTCATCTTTGCGCTGTTGGTCAGGCGTCTGGACTATGCGGCCATTTACGGGCCGGTGGGCGCTGTGGTGGCGCTGCTGAGCTGGGTCTATCTGTCAAGCTATATCATCCTGTTTGGGGCGCACCTGTCCTCTCAAATGCATCGGGTTACTCCAGAGGCTTACCAGGGATTCCCGGGCTCCGTGTCGCTGCCCGGGCAGGAAGTTGAAACACGGTGATCTGGCTGGGCGCGATCGTTTGCGGGCGCGCCGGCAGGCGATAGAGTCAGCCGATGAAAGTGTCTGACCTGGATTACCACCTTCCGCCGGAGTTGATCGCGCAGCAGCCGCTTGCAGATCGGTCCGCCTCCAGAATGCTGGTTGTGGTGCGGCAGACCGGCCAGATCCAGGATCGGAAATTTCGGGATCTGAAGGCTCTGCTCTCCCCTTCCGACTTCCTTGTCCTGAATAATTCGAGGGTCTTGCCTGCCCGGCTCCTGGGAAAGCGCGACAGCGGCGGAAGAGTCGAGATCTTGTTGCTGCGCCCGATAGAAGCGTCCGCTTCAAGCGAGCTGACTGGCGGTGTTCAGATGCCTGCCGATGCGGCAGTCCAGAACTTCACCGCAGGCTGCGGCGCCTGGCAGGCCTTGGCCAAACCAAAACGAAAATTGCGCGCACGCTCCCATCTTCACTTCTCTGCCGATCTTGAGGGTACGGTAGTAGATCTCGGCCCGGGAGACAAGGTAGTGATCGAGTTCAACTCCCGGGGAAACCTTTATGACATCCTGGAAAAAACCGGCCATGTCCCCTTGCCCCCCTATATTCACCGGGCGGATTCTGACAGCGACAGGCAGGCGTATCAAACCGTCTACGCAGAGCCGCCGGGATCTGTGGCGGCCCCCACCGCCGGGCTCCATTTCACCCAGGCGACGCTGGACCAACTGAAGGAGAGCGGCATCCGATACCACTTCATAACCCTCCATGTCGGCTATGGAACGTTTCAACCCATGAAAACTGAAGCGGTTGGAGATCACCGAATTGACGCGGAGAGGTTCGTAATTTCCGATTTCGCCGCTGTCGAAATCCGGCGGAATTTGCGGCAGGGAAAGCGCCTGATTGCGGTCGGGACCACCACCACGCGTGTGCTGGAGTTTTGGAAACGCCGTTCCCCGGCGCTGGAGCCTCTGGCGGGAGAAACCGATCTGTTCATTTACCCTCCATTCCAGTTTCAAATCGTGCAGGGAATGCTTACAAACTTTCACCTCCCGCGCTCCAGCCTTTTTGCGCTTGTTTGCGCCCTGCTTGGAGTTGAACTTGCCCACGGCTGTTACCGACATGCGGTGCAACAGCGGTATCGGTTTTACAGCTACGGCGACTGCATGCTGATACTTTAGGTCTGTGGGAAGAAAGCCCAGGGTAGTGACCAACAAATAACTGGACTAAGGCGGTCAGCCAATCAGCCGTCAACATTCGGCAGCAGAAGCTGACCGCTGATCGCCCAGTTCAGTTGTTTATTGGACACCACCCTGCCCTGGCGCCTTCGCCTCTTCGCAGGCGGCCTTTTTTGATAAACTGGCAGCGTCAGCCATCGAGGGGAAAATGAAGAGAACTTCCGTGGTCGCATGGACTCTGGTTTGCCTGGGGTGCGGCTGCAGCCTGGCGCAAACTGTCGTGGAGAGGACCCGCAGGATCCACCAGGAGGCTGTTGTCGTCGACACGCACGCCGACACCCTGCAGCGAGTCTTCATGGGAAAGGAAGATATCACGCGTCGTACCGAGCAGGGTCACCTCGACCTGCCGCGCATGCGGGAAGGCGGACTGGACGCTGAATTCTTCGCCATCTGGATTGACTCTCCCTTTGTCGGGCCCGCGGCGGTCAAACGGACTTTGCAACTGATCGATGCCATGTACCGCGTGATTGATCACAGCAACGGCGAGCTTCGCCTGGCGGTGAATGCAGCCGACATTGAGCAGAATGCCCGGGAAGGCAAGCTGTCGGCGCTCATGGGCATTGAAGGCGGCCACGCCATTGATGATGATCTTGCCACATTGCGTCTTTACCACCGTCTGGGCGTCCGCTATATGACGCTCACCTGGTCGAACGCGAATAATTGGGCTGATTCCTCGGGTGAACCCGCGAAATGGACCGGCTTGACAGATTTTGGCAAAGATGTGGTGCGCGAAATGAACCGCATTGGGATGATTGTTGACGTCTCGCATGTTTCCGACAGGACCTTCTGGGATGTCGTGCAAGTCACAACAAAGCCGGTCATCGCTTCGCATTCATCGGCCAGCGCTCTCAACGACGTCCCGCGAAACATGAAGGATGACATGCTCCGGGCCGTGGCCAGAAACGGCGGGGTGGTCGGCGTCAACTTTTATTCCGGCTTCTTGAGTTCGGAGTTTGCCAATGCCGAGCGCGCCGCCTCCCAGGGCGGTCGTACGACGCTGGCCGACCAGCTTCGAAAATATGCGGGCGACGTCAATCGCGTAGCCCTGGAGCGGTACCTGGCGTTTTCGATCCCGTCCTCCCTGCCCCCGCCGCCGCTGAAGATCCTGCTCGACCATATTGACCATGTGGCCAAGGTGGCCGGAGTAGACCATGTTGGACTCGGCTCGGATTTTGACGGGATCGACTCGGCGCCCGAGGGAATCCGGGATGCTCGGGATCTTCCCAGAATCACTCAAGGGCTCTTCGACCGGGGCTACAGCGAAACCGACATCCAAAAGATCCTGGGAGGAAACTTCCTGCGCGTTCTGCGGGCAGTGACCGGCAAGTGACAACGGAGACCGCGCGGCGTTTCATGGGAAACTCCGCGAATTCTCCGCGCCCTCTGCGTCTCGGCGTTGAAGAACACAGGAACGACTGGTGAAAGCTTCAGAGTACATTCTGCTTTCGACCTTTCTCCTTTTCTCCGGCGGCACTCCGTCAGCCCGGCGATCCTTGCCTGAGACTCAGGCGAGTCCCGGTGCCCAGAAGGAGGCTGCTCCCAATTTCAAACGCATTGATCCCAGGATCGAGCAAATCGTCGCCGCGGTGTCTGAAGAAAACCTCTCCTCCATCCTCAAGAAACTGGAGAGCTTCAAGACCCGCCACACGCTTTCGCGCACCGATTCGGAGGCGGAAGGAATCGGCGCCGCGCGACAATGGATTTTCAGCACATTAAAGAGCTACAGTCCGAAACTCCAGGTGAACTTCGACACTTACCAGGTCAAGGCCGACGGCCGGCGCGTCTTCCGGGATGTAGAACTTCGCAACGTGGTCGCCGTCCTGCCGGGCGCGCGGCAGCCTGAGCGTCAGATTCTGATCAGCGGCCACTACGATTCTCTTTCCGTCGCCGATGGACCACCCGACGCGCCCAACCAGGATGTCGATGCCGTTTACGCGCCCGGCGTGACTGATGACGGCAGCGGAACAGCCGCCGTTATGGAGGCGGCCAGGATCCTGAGCAGCTACCAATTTGACAAGACGCTCGTGTTTGTCGCCTTCGCCGGCGAAGAACAAGGCTTGATTGGAAGTACGCTGCTGGCCCGCAAGGCCCGCGCTCAAGGACGCCTGATCGAGGCGGTCCTAAACAATGACATCATCGGCAGCGACGTGGCCGGCAACGGTTACCGCGAGAACATGGCCGTCCGCCTGTTTAGCGACGGACCCGAAGATTCCCCCTCGCGAAGCCTGGCGCGGTTTATCCACGATATCGGTTCGCGGTATGTGCCGGCCATGAGCGTCAAACGGGTGTTTCGGGCGGATCGCTTTGGCCGCGGCGGCGATCACACCCCTTTTGCGCAGGAGGGCTTCGCTGCCGTCCGGTTCACCAGCACCGCGGAGAACTACGCACATCAGCACTCTTCCACGGATACCTTCGAGCACACTTCTCCGCCGTACGTCGCCCGCGTTGTGCGTGTCAACCTGGCCTGCCTGGCCGCCCTGGCCAGCGCTCCCGCGCCTCCCCGCGTTGACGACCCGAAAGGCCCCATGATCAGCCGCGGAAAAAGTGGCTACGATGCGCTGCTGCGGTGGGCTCAAGGGAGCGAGGACGATCTGGCCGGCTACGCCGTCGTGGTGCGCGACAGCACGGATCCTTTTTGGAAACAAGAGATTTGGGTGGGGCAGGTCACGGAATTCCTGATGTCGGATGTCTCCATTGACCTCTTCACATTTGGCGTCAAGGCTGTGGACCGCGAGGGGCATGAGAGCCTGGTTTCAGCCTATGTGATCCCTTCCCGGCCCCGGGCCCGCGTTGAAACAAAGCAGCTAGCCTCCCAACGTGATCATCTCAATTTTCTTGTGGGCTCGCGGCTGGTAGGCGCCGGTGGAATGAATCGTTTCCCATCGAAGGTCGGAGTATCGGTCCTGTCTCCGGCTCCAAACTGACGCGATGGCTTCGCAAATCCACTCATCCGATGCGCCGCCGCGCATCGGCTTCTTTAAATCGTAACCTTGCTGGGCGAAGAGGCAAGTGACCAGTCTGCCGTCTGCGGTCAGCCGCGCGCGCGTGCAACTGGAGCAGAACGGCTCGGTCACCGAGCCGATGATTCCAATATTGCCGCCGCCGTCGAGAAACCGGTAATCGACGGCAGGCGCATGGCCGTCGCGCCGGCCCACCTCTGCCAGCGGGAAACGGGAATGGACGGTCTGAAGGATCTCTTTCTTTGGAACCGTTTTCTCCAGGCTCCAGGAATTGGCGTTGCCGACATCCATGTACTCGATAAACCGCATTTCAAGGCCGTGCTGCCTGGCGAATTGGACAAGGTCAATAATTTCGTCATCATTGGTTCCGCGAAGGATGACCGCGTTGATCTTTACCGGATTCAGACCGGCCTTCTGAGCGGCAAAAATCCCCGATAGAACATCCTGCAGGTTTCCCCTCTTGGTTAGCTGCCGGAACTTCTCAGGACTCAGCGTGTCCAGGCTGACATTGATTCGCCGCAGACCCGCCCATGCCAGGGCCTCCGCCTTCTCGGCAAGGCTGGCGCCGTTGGTCGTCAGGCTCAGGTCCTTCAGCCCATCCAGCGATACAAGTCTTCCAATGAGCTTCTCCAGGTCCTTGCGCAGCAGCGGTTCTCCGCCGGTGAGCCGGATCTTGTCCACCCCAAGAAGGAGGAACAGGCGGACAATTCGCTCGATTTCCTCGAAGGAGAGAATCTTTGCCCGATCAATCCAGGTGTACTCGTCCCGAGGCATGCAGTAAGTGCACCGGTAGTTGCATCGGTCCGTCACGGAGATGCGAAGGTCTCTGACGGGACGCTTCAAGATGTCCAGGGTCGCCATATCGTTATTATGGTCAATGCAAGACTTGGGTTCAATGCCGCGGCCGTTTTGTCCCGGCCTGCCCTCAATCCTGCCGCCTTCTCCTTTCCGTTCCCTGCCTTGCGCCTTCCGCTTTCCGCTCTTTACCCCACGCCCCCCCCGCAGCGTCACCTTGGCAGTACTGCCCAGACGCGGGCTTGTCCTCCGGAGCCCCCTTCGATCTTGATCGGCGCGATGACCAGGAACCCTCCCCGGGGGGGAAGCTGATCCACATTAGCGACATTTTCCAAGTGATACTTTTGCGCACCATTGACGATGTGATGCACTTCAAAAGTCTTGGAAACTCCCCGATCAACGCTTAAATTGTCAATGCCGATCCCCTTGATCTGTCGCCCATCCACAAGAAACTTTGCCACCCCGGCGGAGTACCCTGGAAAATGTAAAGTCTGGTTCGAGTCCATATTCTGATACTTCTTTGAATCGAACCAGAAACGCCCCCATCCCGTGTGCAACAGAACGACGGCGCCCGTTGGAATGGTTGCGTGGCTCTTTTCCCACTGCTGCACCTGGCCGACGGTAAGCTGGGCATCGGCATCGCGGGCTGCCTCGGCTGAGATGTCGATGACGACGAAGGGGGCCACAAGGTCCGACAGAGGAATCTGATCGACGGACTTTCTCTGCGCCTCGAAATGATTGGGAGCATCCAGGTGTGTCCCAAGATGTTCCGGCGTTGAGTACTCGCCGGAAAAAACTCCATCCCGCTGCAGAGTTGCAATGGAACGGAATTGGAAAGGATGGTAGTTGCCGATCGGCCAGTAGGCGTTCTTCGAATTCAAAGGATAGCTGAGGTCTACGATGCGAACGTTGCCGTTGGCGATCTCTGCCAGGGACTGGGCCGGCGCGATTTGGAAGCAAGACAGCAGCGCACTCAGCAGAACGGTCTTTTTCATTAGATTCAATTCTTCCTCCCAACCAGTCCGCTATCTTTTCATCCCACCCGATCCAGCCAGAAACCTCAACCCCCCGGGGGGGACAAGGTGAGGGGGGGAGAAGCGTGGAAACCAAGGCATACGAATTATCGTAGACTCACCAGTCGCTCCGCCTGCCAGTCTCCCCCCCTTTCCCCCCCTTGTCTCCCCCTCTCCTTGTCTCCCCC
>JACQGG010000049.1 GCA_016199665.1 Acidobacteriota bacterium
AATTTGAGCAGGGCATCGATGCCGCGTTCTGGCGCAAGACCAACAACAAGATCTACATGTTCAAGGGCGACCAGTACATCCGGCTCAGTGAGACCCAGATGGATTTGGGGTACCCGAAGCCCATTGCCGGCGGTTGGCACGAGCTACCGAGCTCCTTCGAGCAAGGGATTGACGCTGTGTTCATGCACCACGGAACGAGCAAGATCTACATGTTCAAGGGCGACCAATACGTCCGGCTCACTGGCTCGACCATGGATTCTGACTACCCCAAGTCCATCAAGGGAAATTTCAAGGGCGTGCCCGAACACATGGAGGAAGGCATCCAGGCGGCGCTTTGGCGAGGCAGCAACGACAAGGTGTACCTCTTCGGGAAGCATCCGCGATTGACACTGACAGACTACGTTCGGTTCAGCGACATAACAAAGCCTGTCGACGATGGTTATCCCAAATACGTTGGCGGTCTTTCAAAAGATGAGGCCGAAGCGCTTTGGCGGGATCCCGCACAATCGCAGCTCGGTGTCGGTCCGGGCGCCGACGGCTATACCGACTATGTGGCTCAACTCCGTCAGAGTCTCGGAACCGAATGGGGTATCGTTGCCTTCATTACGAAGTATCCAGTCGGCTGGCGCGCCTATGCAAAGACCCCCAAGATCGTGATGGCCTGGAAAGACTCCGACAGCTTCGACCGGGTATTTGCACATGAAACCGGTCATACGTTTGGAGCCCCCGACGAATACGCATCGAGCCAGTGCACCTGCGACAAAGAGTACGGCCGCTTCTTCCGTGCCAGGAATGGGAACTGCAAGCTCTGCGCGACCGGGATCTCGATGCACGACGGCTACCCGGAGCCCATCGCCGGCAATTGGAAGAACCTACCCGCTGACTTCGAGAGCGGGATCGATGCCGCCCTCTGGCGAGACGACAACAAGAAGGTCTACTTCTTCAAGGGCAATCAATACGCCCGACTCACCGACACAAAAATGGACGGCGAGTACCCGAAGCCCATCGCCGGTAATTGGAGCAATCTACCCGCTAGCTTCGAGAACGGCATCGACGCCGCTGTGTGGAGGAAATCGAACAATCGCATTTACCTGTTTAAGGGAAGCCAGTACGTGCGGATCACCGGCTCGACCATGGATTCTGGCTACCCTGCGCCGATCGCGGGCAACTGGAAAGGCCTGCCTCCGGAGTTCGAGGAAGGGGTCGATGCCGTCGTCTGGCGGGAGACCAACGACAAGATATACATGTTCAAGGGAAGCCAGTACGTGCGGTTCACCGGACTGACGATGGATTCCGACTACCCTAAGCCGATCGCCGGCAACTGGGAGGGCCTGCCAGCCTCATTCACGAATGGCATCGACGCGGCGCTCATGCACCGTGATAAAAAAAGGATGTACCTATTCAAGGGAAGCCAGTATGCCGGTATGCGCGACGGCGTGCCATGCCTGATGGCGTCAAACGACGATCAGCTCTGTCCCTACACGCCACTCCACTGGGGCTGGGACGCGTTCCTCACAAAAATCGACGCCGCAGTGTGGAGGGGGGACAACAACAAGGTCTATCTGTTCAGCGGCGACTGGTACGTGCGGTACTCGAACATCGACGAGGGCGTCGACGAGGGATATCCCAAGAGAATCTCGGGGGATTGGGAGAAGCTTCCGCAGGAATTTCAGTCCGACATCGACGCTGCCTTGTTCCGAAATTCCAACGGCAAACTCTACTTCTTCAAGGGAAACCAGTACGTCCGGCTCACCGGCTCGACCATGGATGACGACTACCCCAGGCCGATCGCGGGCAACTGGAAAGGCCTGCCACCCGAGTTCGAACAGGGCATCGATGCTGCGTTCTGGCGCGAATCAAGCGGCAAGATCTACCTGTTCAAGGGGGACCAATACGCGCGTCTCACCGAGAGCGAGATGGATGCCGGATACCCGAAGCCTATCGCCGGACATTGGCCGAATGATCTGTCGAGCAAATTCACGTCCGGTCTGGACGCGGCTCTGATGCGCTGGGACACGCACAAGATCTACTTCTTCAGCGGCCGCACTTACGTGCGTTTTTCGGATCCGGCTGACAATATCGATCCGGGTTACCCGCTGTGGATTAATAAGAACTGGATGCCCTTTCCAACGTAGGGGTTCATCCACGGCGAGATTCACAGAGCGCGACCTGATGCCAGAGCGATGGTTCATAGCCACTCGCCGTCCCTGATCCGGTTCGGCAAGCGAAAGGTAATGAAATAAAGCGACTCCTTCACTTCTCATAGACGACCTTGCCGTCGAGAATCACCATCTGAATCGGCAGCTCGCCGATCTGATCCTCAGGCACAGTCATGTAGTCGCCTCCGAGCACGGCGAAATCCGCCAGCTTCCCAGGCTCCAACGAGCCTCGGCTTTTTTCCAACAAATAATAGTAGGCGGCCCAGATAGTCGCCATCCGCAGGGCATCCTCCCGGCTGACGGCCTCATCCTTCCCCCAGACCCGGCCGTCATGTTCGTTCTTTCGGGTGATGAAGTTTTCCAGATGTGACAGGTAAGAGGTAAAGGTCGGGTCATTGACGTCAAGACGATTCGGCTCAAGGGCAACCTTGACGCCGGCGTCAATCAGGCTCTTGACGGGGCTCATACGATTCACAGCGTCCGCTCCATACTGTTTTACGTAGAGCTGGTATCCGCTCTCCGGCTTGAGGTAAAAAAGATACGCAGGGCCGATTGAGGTCGTCATTCCCAACTTGGCCATCCTTCTCATTTGCTCCGGTGTCCTCATGGGCGTATGAGAATTCCCCCATCGGGTCGCCAGAATCGGCTTCTCTGCGTGGGCCTTCTCTGCCGCCTCCAGGACGACCTCCATCCCTCCATCCCCCTGGGTGTGCATATCGGTGATGTTCCAGCCATAGCGATTGGCGAGGAGCATGTTGTGGTATTCGCTCTTCTCCTTCCAGCTCATATCTCCCGCCGGGTCGTAGCCGTCCTTCCCTTCCTGAGTCCAGGCCCACTTGTTTTCACCGTACAGGCCGAAGCTTCCCTCGGGTACCGTTGCCAGTTTCGGCTTGAGCGAAAACAGACCGCCAAAGCGCGAAATCCCATCTACCGGACCTACGGTCGCTCCCGTAATCTTGAACCAGTCGTCCCCAATGCCCATGATGTTCCCCAGACGCTTGAAGAACGCCTCGCCATTGGGGTTGTACATGGGAAATTCGTGGGTGATGGCGATGCGAGTCGGCAGTTCGGCTCTGGCCCAAAGATCGCGCAGGATCGACACCTCCAGGCCCGACATTCGACCTCCCGTCGTCGTTACCCCGAGCGACTGAAATTTCTTCAGGTTCTTCTTTGCCTGCTGGATAAGCGGCTCGAGATCTTTCGGCCACTGAATGACCTCATAGGCCAGCACGCCATTGGCCCAAACACGAACCGTCCCTGTAGGTTCTCCGTTCTTGTCCTTGATAATCCCGGGTGTGTCCGGCGGGATGAAACTCAGGGCTTTGCTGTTAACCACGGACCAGGAAGTGTCAAATTCCACCTTGACCGGATTATTGGGCGCGATCTGATCCAGCAGCTTGCGGTTCAAACCATAAAGCAGTGTGGGCGCTCTTTTTGCATGAGGTATGATCCAGTCACCCGGCTTGGCGGCATCGATGTGGCGCTTCAGTTCCCTGAGATAGGCGTCGACCTCGATCGGCTCAAGCTCTCCAATCGTAGGAATTCCTCCGATCTCCCCTCCCCCGACCCCGGTGCCGGTATGTGGGTTAATAAATCCGGGAACGATGGATTTTCCCGCCAAGTCGACCCTCCGAGTCCTGGGACCGGCCATCTTGAGGATTCTCGCCGATTCGCCCACCGCCAGCACTTTTCCGTCGCGCACCGCGATCGCCTGGCTGATGCTGAACTTTTCATCCACGGTGAGGACTTTGCCGTTATAGAGAATGATATCGGCATAGGCCAGTACCTCCGGCGCAATATCCTGGGCATGGAGGGCCGCCGGCAGAATGGCCAGCAAGCCCATCCACAGAATCAATCCGAAACTGACTTTGTCGTTGCGACTCATACAATCGTTCCTCCGTTGGAAGGATACCTGCTAAAGGGTACCGGATAAGCGTACCTCATAAAGCACGTCTGGCCAAAGCATCATAGCTGACGACCGTCAGGAAGCGGCGGGGAGAATCAGACCCAGCGACTCCCAAAGGTTTTACAGGTCAAACCTGATCTCCCGTGCCGCGAGCGTGCGTAGGCCCGGGCTGGGCCTGCCGGGGATCAGGAGCATCAGATGGGAACTCGAGGCAGATAGATTGCAAACGTCGTTCCCCCTCCCAACTCGCTGTCCACATACACGTGTCCACCGGCTTGCTTTACACTGCCGTAGACGGTTGAAAGTCCTAAACCGGTTCCCTTACCCTTGTCTTTTGTGGTGAAGAACGGTTCGAAAAGATGTGACGCCACCTCATCGTCCATTCCGGTCCCATTATCGACGACCTCGAGCAGGACATACTCTCCCGGAGGAATCTCACCGTAGCGGCTCACCACGGGCCGCCTGAGGTCCGCGTTGCCAGTCCGGATTATGATCATTCCTTCATGCGGCAATGCGTCGGAGGCATTCATCACCAGGTTGGTGATGACGCGCTCCATCTGACTTGGATCAACGACAACGGAGCCGGCTGCCGGGTGCAGCTCCAGCACCAGATCGATTCCCGGCCGCACCAGCCGCCTGAGGAGCGGGTCGAAGCCGGAGATAAGGCTGTTGTAATTGATAACTTTGGGCGTGGGAACTTCGTTTCGAGTGAAGGCCAGCAGTTGATGCATGATCTTTGACAGGCGGCCCACGGCCCCTTGGATTTCCATCAAATCCTTGCGCGCCGGACTGTCCGCCGCAATCTCCTGAAGGGCCATCTGGCTAAAGCCGCTGATGGCCATCAAGACATTGTTGGAGTCATGGACAATCCCGCCCGCAAGCCTGCCGAGCGCTTCCATTTTATTGATGTTGTACAGGGTTTCCTTGGCCTGCTCGCGTTCCGTAACATCCTGCTGAACGGCAATGAAATGGGCAATGTTGCCCTGGTCGTCCTTCGCGGGGGTGATGGTCATCTCTTGAGTGTAGAGGCTGCCGTCCTTGCGCTGGTTTACCAACTTGCCGGACCACACACTGCCGGCCAGAATCGTTTCCCAGAGATCCCGATAGATGTCCGGATCGTTTCGCCCTGAACGCAGCAATCTGGGGTTCTTGCCGATCACCTCTTCCCGCTGCCAACCCGTCAGCGTCACAAAAGCGGGATTGACCCACTCAATGGCGCCATCAAGATCGGTGATCACGACGGAGTTTGCCACCACCTCCAGCACCTTGCTTTGGAGCTGGATCTGCCGGTCGGCGTATCTCAGGGCCGTCACGTCTTCGACAAGGGCCAGCCAGCACGGCCGGTCCGATACCGTAATACGCTCCAGACTGAGCAGTGCCTCATACGGGGACCCGTCCTTCTTTTTGAACCGGATCGGATATCGATCAAGCCTGCCTTGCTGCCGGGCCAGCTCAAGAACACGGGCTCTTTCAGTTGGGTCAAAATAGAGCCCTGCTACACTCCTGATTCTCGCGATGTCTTCGCGCTCGTACCCGCCGGGCTGGAGTATCGCGCTGTTGTAGGCAAGGAGCTTCCCTCCCGGGTCGGAGACGCCCAGGCCGATGGGGACCGTATCAAAGAGCGTTCGGTACTTCTCCTCGCTCTCCCTGACTGCCGTCTCCGCTTGGTTTCGTCTCCCATATTCGCGGCGAAGCAGATGGTGAAGAAAGAGCCCGGTAACGCCGACAAACAGCAGGCCCTTGTAAATCTCGGCTTGCGTCATCCGCGCTGGCATGCCAAGGACGACGCCCAACAGGAAGTCGGATACGAAAATCCAGGCGGCAGCCAGAACCATGTAAGGAATAACGATGCGGCGGGGGCTGCTTGGCGGGCTCTGGTTCATCTTGTCATGTCCGGGCGCGCGCCTGGCCCCCCTCGTGTCGTTTCCCAAGTAAAGGCTTCTGCATTACCGCCTCGCCCTCCGCTCACATCGAGCCGTCCGGCTCCTTTTTGCACCGGAAAGTACTTAGTCTGCAGCACTTTGACACTCTTGCCGGCTTCTTTTCAAGAATGATTGGTATTTCCAATGCGTGTGAAAAACTCCACCATGGGGCTAAAACGACAGCCTCAAGGCAAACTGGATCTGACGGGCGGTGGTCGACGTCCGGGTGATCGAGCCGGCGGTTGAACCGATGCGCGCGGGAAAGCCGCTGAAGACGACCGAGGAACCCCGCGTCGGATTGGCGAAGTTGGAGTGGTTGGGCAGGTTGAAGAATTCCGCCCTGAACTGCAGCCGTTCGTCTCCGTGCAAAGCAAATTCTTTCTGCAGAGAGATGTCCAGGCTGAAGGCGCTCGGACCGGTCAGGGTGTTGCGTCCCACGTTGCCCAGTGTGCCCGGCTCCGGAGGAGTGTAGAAACAGGGATCGAAATAGCGGTCCGGCCCGCCCAGTTTCTGGCCCGCCGGAACCGGCCCGCAGCCGGCGCTGGCGCCTTCGGTGGGATTGCCCCCGGCTCCCGGCCGCAGACTGGGCCGGTTGGCCACAAACAGGAAACCGGTCTGGCGGACGTTCGACAGCGGGTGAAAGGGAGTTCCGGTGCGGAACGAGAGGATTCCCCCCAAACGCCAGCCACCGAGAATGTGCCAGGGGAAGCCGGAGTTTCCCCAGCGCCGCCCTGCGCCCGCGGGGAGGGGATACAGGAAGGAGGCGCTAAGCCGGTGGCGCACGTCAAAATCAGAGAGGCCGCGGTCCAGCGTGCGCATCAGCGAGTAGGTGCGATTGACGGCCCCGTTTTCGCCGCTCGAAGAACTGGAGGCGTCGTCCACCGACTTGGAATAAGTGTAGCTGGTTTGTACGGTCAAGCCTCCTCTGGAGCTCTTGGAAGCGGAGAGCTGCAGCGCGTTGTAGGAGGACTGCGCATCGGCGCTGGTGATGCGAATCGCCCCAAAAGCGGGATTGACCGGACCGGCGTTCGGGGGGAAGAACAGCGTCCCGTCGGCGCGGGTGATGGGAGCCGGATAGAGGTTGGTCTCATAGCCGCGGAACAAGTGGTTCCCGCGGGCCCCCACATAAGCGCCCTGGACCCGCCAGCCGCCGGGCAATTCCTGCTGCAGGGACAGGTTGTACCGCAGCACCGCTGGGCTGCGCATGTGACGGTAATCGAGGATTTCCACCTGAAATGGCGTCGCCGCCGCGAGTCCGGACGCAGCGGCCACCGCGTCCGGAAAAGCTGCAGAGGAATCAAAGTTCAGTCTCACCACCCTGCGATAGAACGGGGCGGTACTCTTCTGCAGATCGACCACGTATTCCAGCAGCGGGTCGTAAAAGATGCCGAATCCGCCGCTGAGCACGGCGTTGTGACCGCGGAACGGAGACCAGGAGAATCCCAGACGCGGAGAAAAGTTCAGCAGCGAAGGATTGTCCGGTAGCGTGCGGCCAATTTGCAATTGCGTGTCGCGCACGATGTCCGGCAAGGCAACCACGCGGCCGTCCCTTTCTGAAATAATGGTGGCAAATTCGTACCGCAGCCCCCAATTCCACAGGAGACGTTGGCTGGCGCGGTAGTTGCCCTGGACGTAAAAGCCGGCCAGGGTTTGCCGAAACGCCTTCTGGTTATTCGATCCCGGCAACGCCACCGTCAAGTTGGTGCCGGACGGACCGCCCTGCAAGAAGTTGTCCAGACTGCTGAATGACCACGTCGCTCCCTTGTTGGCAGAGTTAAAGACATCCCAGCGGTACCGGTGCACTTCTGCGCCGAACTTCAGAGAGTGGGCGCCGCGCTGGACTACCGCATCATCGGAAAACTGGAACGTATTCATGACGTTCGCCTCGGGATATTGCGGCTGAGGGCCGAAGACAGCCGCCCCGGAAATCTCAATCTGCCCAAACACCGGGGCGCCGGGCACGAAGAACAAGGAGGAAGGAATTTCGATGGAAGAGAGCGTCACAATGTCGTTCACCGGCCGGGTGAAGCCCGCGCGGAAAGAATTCAGAGCGCGGAGGCTGAAAATATGGGTCTCCATCAAGGTCAAGTACTGCTGCCGCGTGTTGGTCAGCGATCGAAACGGGGATGTTTCCTGCCCGCTCACGCTGGCGGCGTCGTCAAAGGTATAGCGGCCAAAAAAGCTGTCTCGATCGTTGATTTTGTGGTCGATGCGAATGGTGAAGTAATTCTCGTCTGTGGGCTGAAACTGCGAACCGATGTTGCGGGCGAAGCCTTCTCCTACACGGCTGGAATTCGGCCTTGGAAAAAGATCCAGGTAAGGTCGCACCCGGGAGCTCACCGCAACGCGGCGGATCTCCTGGCCGGCCGCATTGGTGATCACACCGCGGCGGGCGTCTTCGTCAGGGAAAAAATCCACCTGCGTCTGCGTCAGCCTGTCTCGCATGGCCTCGAAACTGCCCATGAAGTACGTCCTTCCTTCGAGGACCGGGCCCGTCACGGTGAATCCGAATTGATTCCGTTTGAACGGCGGAGGATCACTGCGCCGCAGGGGATTGAGCGGGTCGCGATCGAAAAAGTTTCGCGAGTCCAGCTTGCTGTTCCGAAAGTATTCAAAGAGATTGCCGTGGAACTCGTCGGAACCGGAACGAGTGATTGAATTGAGCACGCCGCCGCTGCCCCTGCCATATTCCGCTGCATAGCTGGAACCGGAAACCAGAACCTGCAACACGGCGTCGGCACCCAACTGCACTCCCGCGGCGCTTCGCGGGACACTGTTGGCAGTGTCCATGATGTTGGTTCCGTCCAGCAGGAAATTGTTGGAAGCAGAGCGCCCGCCGGAGACGCTCAGACTGCCGCCCCGGATTCCGCGCGAAGCGTCGCCCCCGCCCGTGTCTGTTATGCCCGCTTCCAGCGTCGCCAACTGGTTGTAGCTGCGGCCATTCAAGGGAAGGCCCACCAACTGGCTTTCATCAATCCGGCTGGCGCCGCCCGATGAGTTTGTTTGCGAGCCAGGCTGCAGCGCAAACTGCAGGGTCACCACCTGGCCCGCCTCAATCGATGTCCCCCTCTTTTTCTCAGTTGCAAATCCGCTGTGAGATACTTCGAATTCGTAACTGCCCGGCGTCAATTCCAGAAATTCAAACTCCCCATGCTCATCAGCGCTTCTTGCGAGGGTTTGACCCGTTTGCAGGCGCCTGGCGACGATCCTGGCGCCCGGCACGGGGGCTCCTGCCTGGCTGTGTACCGTTCCGCGCGCTGTCGCGTGCGTGGCTTGAGCCGGCAAATCGCGGCTCCACCAGAAAAACCCCAGGATCAGCAGCGCCGAAGCAATGGCCTGCACCCGGTTTGGTCGTCCTTGCATACCGTTCTCCAGATCTCCCTATGGACTTGCGATCTGTGACTTGCGATCCGTCTGGAACCGGCAGAGTATCGAATTCCCGACGGCAGCGCGCCTCAGATTGTATGCCCGGTCCTCCTGCATCTCAAGGTTCATGCTCGAGCAATTTGAAAATCTTCGCGACCGGAAAATTTGCAGTTGGCCCGCAGCTTGCCGTTGTCTCGTGTTAAAGTGCTGGCATGAAAACCTCTGAAGTAATCCAGGCGTGGGGGCGGATTCTGGCCGGGTACATGCCCGCTCTCTCAATTGAAATCACGCGCGAGTGCCCGCTCGCCTGCCCGGGTTGCTACGCTTACGGCAACAACCATCTGGGCGGAGGAGTGCTGCTGAATCAACTCAGCGACTTCAAAGGAGAAGAGTTGGTCGCGGGAATCCTGAAACTGGTCGACCAGTACCGCCCGCTGCATCTGTCCATCGTCGGAGGGGAACCGCTGGTGCGCTTCCGGGAGCTGAGCCAGGTATTGCCCCAGCTTTCCGCCCGGGGAATTCATTCCCAGGTGGTCACCAGCGCCGTGCGCCCGATTCCCGCGGAATGGGCTCGGATAGATCGGTTGACATTTGTGGTTTCTGTCGACGGACTGCCGGCGGAACATGACGTCCGGCGCAAACCCGCCACCTATGACCGGATTTTGAAGCACATTGCCGGGCACCGCATTACCGTGCACTGCACCATTACGCGACAGATGACGGGACGGGCCGGATACCTTCGCGAATTCATGGATTTCTGGGCGGCAAGAAGCGAGGTCTCCAAGATCTGGATGAGCATCTTCACACCCCAGGTTGGAGAAGACAGCTATGAAATCCTTCTCCCGGAGATCCGGGCACGAGTGGTCGCCGAGCTGCTGGAATTGCGCGAGATTTACCCAAAGCTGGATATGCCTCGAGGTTTGATCCGCGCTTACGCCGAACCTCCCGGCGATCCCGACCATTGCGTTTTCGCCAAGACAACCCTGTCGATGACGGCAGATTTGAAACATCGGGTGACCCCCTGCCAGTTCGGCGGGAACCCGGATTGTTCCCAGTGCGGCTGTATCGCCTCGGCCGGCCTGGTGGCGGTCGGGCGTCACCGCTTGCCCCTGGGTATCCGCGTCGGATCCATATTCGATGCTTCCCTGAAGATAGGCAGGCTGGTGGGCGCATTGCGGGAGAGTGGGCCGCCCGTAATTCCTCGTCCAAAGGAGGCATTGACGGATGCAGGAGACATTTGAGGAATACAAGAAGCGGATTCTAGGTTATCAAGCCGGCCGGGACCCCATCAAGGTCCAGGTCTCAACGCCGAAGAAGATTGAACGGCTCCTTGACGGAGTGGCGCGCAACCGATTGACGCTCCGCCCCGCCCCTGGAAAGTGGTCCGTGGCCGAGATTCTCGCCCATCTTGCCGACTGCGAGCTGGTGGGCGGCTACCGGATCCGGAAGATCCTGGGGGCGCCGGGCACGCCGATTCAAGGCTTCGACCAGGACAAATGGGCTGAGGCGGGCCGGTATGCCAGGCGCGACCCGAGAAAATCTCTGGCGCTGTTTCGCGCGCTTCGGGACGCAAATCTGGTGGTGCTCAAGTCTCTGGATCGGGCCCAGTGGAACCAGTACGGGATGCATTCCGAGCGCGGCAAAGAGACGATTGAAAAGATGGTGGAACTGTACGCGGGGCACGACATCAACCACCTCAGACAGATCCAAGCCATCCTCGGGAGTGGCTGAAGCGGGCTGCAAAACAGTCATTAGCTCCAGGCTGAAGAAATCCGGCATGTTTTGGACAGTTCGTGGAGCCAATGCCGCCATAGCCCTGCGGGGCTGCCCCTCTAGGAGAAGATTCGAGGACTACTGGGAAACCAAGCAGCAGCCTGACTCTCATGGTATGGGCTTTGCCCGAGTGCCGTTATAGTCGTGTGGAAGACAGCTATGACATCCGGACGGTGCAGGAGCGGCTCGGCCACACGGATGTAAGTACGACGATGGTTTATTATGCGCAGACAGCAGCTATGTGCAGTGAGGGCCCTAACGACCGCGCTGGAGCCGACGGCGCGAGGACCTGTCGTTGATCGCGCCGCGGCTCAGCGCGAAACGTTAGCCCGATGGCGAACAACGATCGATATCGAACGCGTTACTGCGTCTCATGAAACACTGATGCCGTATCAATATCAAGAATTTCCAAAGGTTCTGTATCATCACAAGCTTGCTCCGGAAGGCAAGCTCTTTCGGTCGGCTGAAGAGACAAAGGGCCTTTCGTGAAAAGGATGGGTCGATACTCCGGCAAAATTCAAAAAGCCGAGTCGTGCCAGCAGACTGCGGGACAAATACAAAGCTCTTGGTCCTTTCGAGAAATTCGGGGTCTGGGCTGGCACCGCTTCGATTGCTGGCCTCGTGATTGCGCTCGTGACGCTACGACTTGGCTGGATCGGCTTGGTGAGCAACGACTTGCTGGTACAGACCGGAACGGTGGTGGTTCAGGCCAACGTCAGCGACCCGACAATCGAGGTTTACTACCCAGTGCCATACGAGACGCCTCCGGAGTTGACCTGGCCCAACATGCCGTACCAGTTTGGCGTTCGTGAGCAGCGAACGGATGGGTTCAAGGTTCAATTCACGAGCGGCTACTCTGGCACCGGCCTACCGACCTGGCAGGCGAAAGGGATGCGACGACACCGATAAACGGGCTAACACGCAAATGGAGCCGACGCCCCAACAGTCTGTGTGATCATGAGGCCGCGGCGCGCGGCTCATTTACAACGTTGATAAGCACCGAGATGAACTCAGAATGACCTCAGACGATGAGTTGAAGAAGCTGAAGGTCGAGTCTCTCATCAAGAGAATCGATCACACGCTATCGTTTACCTTCACAATCACAAAGCTGATGTACTTGGTGAACGGTGCAGGTCTTGCCTTCATCTACTTCGCCTTCAACAGGGTCTGTGGGATGCGACGAGAATCCGAGTGGTAAGCCGCGACAAAATCCTGGGTTGGAGCCGTCGGCGCGGACCTGTCGCTGGCGTGCCGCGGTTCAACCCGAATCGTTAGCCGGAATCGAGGAGGCGCCTTTCAAGCGGCGGAGAGTTTCTGGACGCGAAGCCTTTTACGATTCCGCTCCGCGTGCCAAAGGTCGTACTGCATCTGTTGGTTCAGCCAACTCTCGGCGGTCGTATTGAAGGCGAGCGACAGGCGGACGGCCATTTTGGGGCTGATCCCGGCGCGACCATTCAAGATGCTCGACAACGTCTTGCGGCTGACACCTAGCGCCTTGGCGGCTTCGGTGACGGTCAGGCCCAGGGGCTCAAGGCACAACT
>JACQGG010000056.1 GCA_016199665.1 Acidobacteriota bacterium
CCTCGGGAGTCATTCCCGCAGGAAGGGGCGCAAAAACGGCCGACAAGAAAAGAACGATCCCCAGAACAAGGCCGATTTTCTGCCGGGGAGATCGGGTCACGGAACCGTCTGGCACGCGATGAGTCCTCTAGGATAGGCTACTTTGCCGGTGCAAAAGTCACCTTTTTTGGCGGTGGCTGTCAAATTCACGACGAACTTAGTCTAGCGCGCCCGGCGGTGGAGCGGCTGGGATCCGATGTAGACTTCCCCCGACGTCCCGTGGATGGAGAGGATGTCACCCTTCTGAATGTGATGGCGCACTGCGCCCCCGGCATCCAGGATGACGGCCTCATGCTTCTTGGAGTCCACCTGCAGACCCAGGACGCTCATCACGGCGTAGAAACGCTTGTTCTCTATGCCATTGATGGCAACCGCGGCGTGCGACGTCGACCCTCCGCGGGCTGTCAAAAGCCCGTCAGCCGATATGATCATCGGGATATCGTCCGGAGTGGGATTCTCCACGACCAGCAACACCCCGTCCACGTCATTGCGGCCATTCAAATCTACCGCAGCCAACTCCTTCCGGTCGGCCTCGTCAAAAGCCACCAGTCCGCGAAAGCCCCCGCCCCGGATCCCGATTCCGCGCCCTGCCGGCTTGCTGGAAGCAACAAAAGCACTGGCATCCTGGAAGATGCTGGTTTCCGCGGTTCGCGACTGCAGCACGCTCAGAGTACCCCGTTCCACGGTGAACTCAATCTCCTGGTCGGTTCCCATGAATCTCCGGAGTTTGGCAACGGTGTGCGTGAGTCGCCGCTCCAGCATGGGCATCAGGCTTCCCAGGGCGCCCACCGGGTGGAAGGAAGTGGAAACCGTCAGCCCGCCCACCAGATCATCGCCGACTGCGGAGAATTTGATTTCCCCCTCAAATGTCCGGATTCCCCGATCGGTCATGTAGGTTCGCGGAATCACACCGGTCAGAGAGGCTTGGGTCTCGTCCATTCCCGCGCCCACGCTCTCGTTTTTCCTGTTTCCCGAGGCCATGACCTGCACCACGGCCGCGGTGTGCCAGCTATCAGAGATTCCCTTGATCACCCGATAGCGACGCGCGCGTTCCGTATTCCAGGAGTTGAACACCGCCTGGACGGCGCCCCACAGTTGCCTCATTGGATCGCTGAGAATTTGATCCAGGGGTTCGCCATAGCCTTGCTTTCGAATGAAGGTCTGCGTAGTTTCCGCGATTTCCTTCATGGCTTCCCACGGAAGATCGTACTTGTATTGAACCTTGTAACGGCGCTTGGTCTCCTCCACCAGGTGAAACGCTTCAACGTCCACGCCCCACGCGGCGGCGCTGTAGGTGGTGAGAAACCGCCGGTAGGCGTCGTAAGCGTACCACGGGTCATCTCGGGCCAGCGTTTCCACGATGCGGTCATTGATGCCCGTGAAGACAACCGTGGAGAGTATTCCGGGCAGCGAAAAGACCGAGCTGCCCCGCACCGCCAACAGCAGCGGGTGTTCCGGGTCCCCGAATCGCATGGCAACGCCGCTGCTCCGCGAAAGGTCCTCCTCCAGAATCCGCAGATGAGCGGCAATTTCGTTTTCCAAATGCTGCGGGTCGGTCTGATGGCGGCCGGCCCGGGAAAGAGCGGTCGGCAGGATAAAGCCGTCGCAGGTGGGAATGTTCAAATAACTGATATAGATCAACCCGCTGCCTTTGCCGCCGAACTGGTCTCTCAGGTTTGACGCGCTGCCGGCACTCTCCACTCGCTCCCGGATTGCGGCTGCATGGGAAAGGTGGACAATGTCGTAAACGTCGGCCGCAGGCGGCGGGACTCCGATCGGGCACGAGCGGTCCGGAACATGATTCTGGATATGAGTTCTGGCAAGGTCGGAAAAGTGAACCATGGTGTTCAGGTCGTGCATGTAGCGCGTCATGTTGGCCAGAGCGGTGCGCAGCTCCGCCGGTTCCAGCCCAAGGCGCTGAGACGTTTTTTCATACGCGATGGTTGCCCGCTGGAGAATCTTGTGGTAGTTGCGCGAAATGCCCTCCAGGACGTTCATGACCTCGGCGTATGTCTTGCCGGAATCGGTCAGCATGGCTGCGAAATCCGAAAGCTCCCGGGAGAAAAGCCCATCGCAGTCCAGGTTGAGAATGCACCGCCCAATAATGTCCAGGCACTGGCCGAGTTGTACGCCTTGGTCGTCGTAGGCTGTTGCCACATGCCTCAAGGCGAGAAATCCAATCTCTTCCAACAGGCAGTCGAGCTGATACAGGTAGTAACGCTGCTCGGTGAATCCGCCCCGCCGGATGGCGTCATAAACAACCTGCCGCAGCCGGCAGATGTTTGAAAATGTCTCAAAGAACTGCCCCGCTTCGTACGCGGCCAGCGCGGCCTCCAGCCCCCGAAATAACTCCTCCTGGTGCGCCTTCTGGATTTCCCGGATGAAGTTCTCCACCGAGTCCCGGGCGTCTTGTTCCACACCTTTCGGATTAAATCCGTCCTGGTCGGGCGCCAGAGCCGCCAGCGATTCCAGGCGGCGGGTGAACTGCGCCCCTCCGTCGGAGGGCCGGGAAAAGTCGCCGGCCTTTTTCATGAGAATGCGGAGATGCTGGTAATAGATCCATCGGTTCCTGGCACGTATCCCTTCGCTCACCAGCGCCTCCAGTTCGTCCTGCAGGCTGCTCCCGAATTCACAGCGCAGCAGGCTTTCCGCGTAGGCGGCGCGCCATTCCTGGATCCGGGTGACGACCTCGGAAATCCCCAGGAGTTTTTCCAGGCCAAGTTCCACCCGTTCCACAATCCGGCGCGGAGTCTTGCGGCCTCTCGCCTGCACGTCGGCCGGCGAGGGAGTGTCAAAACCGAGCCGTGCAATCCCTTCGGTATTACCCGTCTGCAGGTAATCCAGGTAGGCCCTGGCCAGGGTGAGAGTCCTTTTCCCCAGCGCGTGATGGGCGCTGCGGCGCAATTCGTTGACAATAGAGCTTCCCCGGATGTGGATCTCCGCCAGGTCGATGGTGTCGTTCCACAGCTCGTCGATGACCTTGGGCCGCAGAATAATGCCCGACAGGTTGCGCACCAGAATGCGCGTGAGCAGGCGGTGCCGGCGCAAGAAGGGTCCATTCAGGAGCCGCACCAGTTGGGCGATCAAATTGCTCACTTCAGGCTGCAGGTTCCTCGCTTCCAGGAATGCCTCAAAGGGAAGGCTGCACAGTCGGGCCGCCAGGCAGCGAAGCCCGTAGACCACTTCGTTGCGGTTGACGCAGGCATTGATCCTCTCCAGCAGCGAGGCCATATCCCGAATTCGGGCAATCTGGATGGGCACTGCCTGTTCGTCGCTGAGCTCAAAAAGTTCTTTTTCCAGATCCAGAGCCTCGCCGGAGAGCCCGCACACGGCGGCGATCTCCCGGTCGGTGTAGATTTTTCCAGGCGGAAACCGCCGCACTATGACGTTTTGCAATACGCCGCTCCGAACCGCGTGGACCCTCAGTGTTTCACCCGCCAGGTACGGGGCGACCAGAAAATCCTGTCCCCGGAAGATGCGGTTGTTGATAATTCCAAAGCGTCTTGCCTTGGCGGCCATCCGGGTCTTGGTGGTGAGGTAGCGCTGCAGTGCTTCCGTTTTGTTCGAGGCTGTGCCGCTGACATACACGCGGTAGAACGCCAGGTCGAGTGCCGCGATTTGTTCCTCCTCTTCCCTAGTGAAGAGTGCCTCCGGGACCGCCCCGACCGCTTCCTGCCAGACTCCGGGCAATGGGGTGAGCGGCCTCGCGTCAGCCGTGCGGCCCGAGGGGAGGCGCGGCGAAAGATCTCCAGACAGGCCCAAGGCGCCGGTCTGCCCCGGTGTCCGGACACTGCCGGTTTTCTCTGCCGCCTGAGCCGCCGGGGGAACGGCAGGCTGGGTTTCAGCCGGCGCCGCAACGGCCAGGGACAAAGATTTTTCGCCGGTGTAAATGGAGGTCATGCTTCGCAGCACCTGGTACAAAGGCTTCCCCTCGCTCTCCAGAATCTGGTTTACCTGCCGGAGCGCGCTCACATAGTCGGAAAATCGACTGCCTGCGATGGGTACGCGATAGGTCGCCGCCAGGCGGTCGATGATGCTGAGCATCTCCTCCCGGAGAATCTCGTAAAGCTGCTTTCGCTGTACGTGCGCCACCGCGCGCGCCAGCGCCAGAGACACCGACAGCATGGCGTTCATGCCCAGATTTTGTTTGCGCTGCATCAGCCGAACGCCATCCTCCTCGGAAGCCTGCGGCCCGAACTTGCCCCGCCGCCGGGCCAAATGCAGCTCCAGTTGGAGAAGAGCGCGATCGATGCTGCCGAGCGTTTGTGTGGCGACATTGCGACCTTCGAAGTAGGGCGCGATCGTCTGGCGCACGTTGTCGACCGCATTGAGGCATCCCTTTCCCTGATAGCGCTGCGCGCGGGTAAAAAGAGCGGTCAGCGCTTCATCGCCGGCGCGAATCCGGGATGCGGGAACCTCCTTCCTGAACGCATAGACTCCCGGTTCCACCTGCTGAAAGAAAGGCGAGCATCGCTGGATGACCTCGGTGTGCTCGGCATACTCTACCAGGCTGTCCACCAGGTGCACCGCTTCTCCGGTTCCGGCTGAGGTCCCCAGGGGCGTGGCTCCATTGAAGGTGAGGTGGACTCCGGAGTCCGGGAGATGGAGTTCAACCTCTACGCCGACGGTTGGAATGCCCGCGTTGGTCGGCTCCTCGTAGGCGCTGATTTTTCGAATCACCGCTTTCTGGTCGTCTGCAACCACGGGCGGGCTCTTGATTTCCGCCAGCTTGTCTATCAGGACAGGCACGGCTTGATACTTGACCAGCCGCTCTGTGTTGGCGCCGCCCCCGGCCTTGAGGCCGAGGGCATTGGCCGCCAGCGCAATGTGAGCTTCCATCGTGTCGTTGGGACTCTTGGAGCGGTGGGAGACCACCAGCTCCAGATTCTTGCCCAGCGCCACAAGCATCGCCAGCAGGGTTTCGTAAAGAGAACCGATCTGGTTGGCCTTGATCAGCGCCGTATTGATCAGACCCTGGCCGGCGGCGATCTCGATGGTCCGGTCGTTGGTCGTGACCAGGTCGTCCCCGATCACGAAGATTCTGTCCCCCAGGGCGTGCAGCAATTTTTTCCAACCCTCCGGGTCGTCTTCCGCGAAGCCGTCTTCAATGGACAGGATGGGAATTTCGTACTTCTGGATCGCCTGCGTGTAAATTTCCAAAACGCCGTCCCGGTCAAGAACGGTCCGGGCCTTGTCCCGCCAGAAAAGGTACATTCCCACGCTGTCGGGCATGTTGAACTCGGAGCGGTAGGCGTTCTCCAGCTCGCTCATCGCGGGGTCCAGGGCCACGGCGACATCGATGCCGGGGCGGTAGCCGCATTCCTCGATCGCCTGCTTCATCATGGTCCAAAGCCGGACCTCGGGAAGGGGATAGCTTCCTCTTTCAATATAGGGCGCGAGGCCTCCTTCCAGTCCGATGCCCATCACCCGGCATCCCTCTTCTTTCTCGATGATCTCCTTCAGGCGATTCTGGAGCCTCACCGTCATCTCCTGCGCTTCCTGGTAATCCGGGGCGCCCAGGATCAGGAACATAGCCTCCTGCATGCTGACGTTGGATTCCGGATAGTCCTTCTCGGTATGCCGCCCCCCCATGCCGCAATTCCGGAATTGCCACGGGGCGGCCACCGGGCCCAGGCTGGGATGGTTGGCCTGCTGCATCCTCCCTTGCAGCATGCGCTGCTTGATCTGCGCGGCAGTCGTGTGCCAGTCGGAGACCTTGGCCACCGCTCGCGCTGCTTGCTGCGCGGACCGTTCGCGCTCACGGAACGCTGCGTACTTTCCGGGGTCCGCCAGCAGGAAATCCAGCAACGTCACGACGCCGATGCCGAGCAGGAGCCTTCCTGCATGGATCATCACGGTCGCGCCGGAAAAAAGACCTCCGGCGATCAACAGCAGGGCGGGGAGGAGCGCAGCCCACGCGGCGTTGCGGCTCGCCTGCGGGCCTGCCGCCGCAACGGCCAGGTTATAGGGGGCGTCCGGATAGTAGTTCAGTCCCTCCTTCTTGATGCCGTCGCATCGTCCGTAGGGCGCGAGCGCAAACACGCCGGCGTAGTAGAGAAGACGGGGTAAAAAAGGTTTCGCAAGCTGGCGTGACACCTCATCCAGCACCGCCGGATTCAGTGCGTTCAGCCTGGCCGCCTTCAGGAAATGGCCGATCTCGTGGAGAGCGACGCCGGTGTGAAAACTGCAGTACATAAACAGCGCTGAAATCAGAGTCTCCGGGCTCAGGAAGATAAAGCGCAAAATATCGGCCTTCAACGCCCCGCTCGAAGGCAAGGCCAAAACCGAGGAGATAAAGGCGACGTGAAAGGACACCAGGATGTGATTGGCGATGACCCAGCCTTCGTGCAGGGGGCAGCGCGGCGGGGAATCCGCCGGAGGCGGGTCCGCCCGGAACATCCCGTCCCATAAGCGCCGTCGCCGAGACTGCGATTTCGGCACGCCCGCTGCAATGAGCGAAGGCCTGCCGTTGGATTTGGACCGCTTCAGCGCTTCATAACACACCGCCGCTGCAGCAGATGCCTTGTGAGAAAAGCGGGCCAGGGTCGAGTGCGCCGAACCTTTGACCCTCCCCGCCATAGTGTTTGATACGCCACGATTCCCGCTATCGACCATCTTACTCCCCGGCTGATCCCACATTGCAGCGCCACGGGATCCTGCAACAGAACAACCTCGGCGCCGACAAGAAGATATTCCTTTTTGTCTGTTGATTGAAGTTCAATCGGGAGCAATGAAGCGACCCGCCACTCACCCCAGGTGTCATGCCGACGGGTTGTCAATCCCCAAAGTGGGCTAGGAAGCTTCCCTCCACGGGGGTATCAGTTTTAGCAGAACCGTCAGGATGATGAGCGGCAGCGCCAGCAGGATCAATGCCGCGATCAGTCCTTCGGCTCCAATCACCTCCATTTTGTAGGTGGTGAGTCCCCGCAGGCTCTTGGAAAAGAGCTGACCTCCGATCACAACGTTCCAGCGCGTACTGAAAATGCCGACTTGAATCAGGATGCACGCCGTGAAGCAGAGAAGCTTCCGCAGCTCCGGGTTCATCTTGCGCGATTTTCCGGCGACCAGCATGGCCGAAGGAATAATCATCCCCAGCAGCACCTGAACGATGAGAAGGCTCATAAACAGTTTTTGGTTGATCAATGTCCCCAGTATCTTCACCGATTCTTCGCTCTCGTAGAGGCGGTGGATGAAATCCAGAACCTCCAGCGAAAAATCTACGATGACCGCGTAGAAGAGAAAAGAAGCGAGCTTGTCCAGGCATCTCATGTCGATGATTTCGCCCCGGATGGGGGTGATCACCATGTAGAGAAAAATGACCAGCGCTATTCCTGACACGATGGCCGACATGAGAAAGACAATCGGCATCAGAACACTGCTCCACCAGGGATTTGCCTTGACCGATCCGAATATGAAGCCCACGTATCCATGGAGCAGGAATGCCGAGGGGATGCCGATGATAGTAATCATCTTTGCGGCGGCATGGTCGAATTCCAATGCCCGCGGGCTGATGTCGCTGGAAAAGAGCGACAACACCCGGTAAACCCAGCTCAAGGGAAACCGCGCCTGCCGGGACCACACGATGAGATCCCGCCGGTATTCAAACCATATTTCCAGCAGCAGCACACCCATCAGGTACCACGCATACACGAACCCGAACATCGCCATCGCGGATGTGAGATTGGGTGTCAGAAATATCTCATAGGCGCGCTCGGGATGTCCCAGGTGAAGGTTGAGAGGCAGCGGCGCAACCAGGAGGAAAGCCAGCGCGGTCAAAAGGGCCAGCCGGTAGGTGGGGCTCACTTCTTCGACATTGAAGACCTTGACCAGAGAGGCCAGGATGAAGGCGCCGGCGACGACTCCGGTCACATAGGGATAGACCACGATCAGGATCCCCCAGTGAATTTCGATTTCATTGGGATAGATGAAGCCGTTAACCTGTCCCAGAAGATCCGCCAATTTTTCGGTCAGTTCGCCGTTCAATTTACCACTCCATCCAGGTCGGCGTAAGACACCTTTGGCTCAGTGTTGAGATAAGGTTTCAGCACGTGAGTCTTATTCATCCGCTGAAACCGCACCAGGCTGCTCGCTCGGCTCCTCAGGTCGCCAAAAATCCTCGCCTGGGTCGGGCAGACCTCGACGCAGGCGGGCAGCAAGCCCTTCACGACGCGGTGATAGCAGAAGGTGCATTTGTCCGCGGTTCGGGTTTTCGGATGAAGGTAGCGGGCCCCGTAAGGACAAGCCTGGATGCAATACCGGCACCCGATGCAGCGATCGCTATCCACCAGCACCACGCCGTCATCGGTGGAAAAGGTCGCTCCCACCGGACAAACCTGTACACAAGGCGGGTTGGCGCACTGGTTGCACAGTTTCGGGACAAAAAAGCTCCGGAGCGCATCCTTTTCGCTGACCGGATTTCTTGCTTGCCTTCGTTCCGGGTTGATGCTCTCGACAACCACACTGTTGTCCATTTTGATAACGTATCGCTCCACCCAGGTGCGGAAAAAGAAAGGCTCCTTGGGAACGTCGTTCTCGATCTTGCAGGCCTCCATGCATTTGCCGCAGCCGATGCACTTGGCCACCTCAATCCCCATTCCGTAGTAATGGTTTTCCGGGTGGTAGGTTTCCGGCGCGGCGGCTGCACTGGCAGCCTGAGCCGCGCACTGCAAGAGCCGGCCCGCCGGAATAAAGAGGATGACCTCCTTCAACAGCTCCCGTCGGTTCATGGCTCACAGCCTTTCCGCCGGCAGGTGCGGGTAATGACACTGCCAGCAAACGTACTTTTCTCCGTGCGTGGAGATGTCGATCTTGGGAGGGGCCACAACGGGGGAACCTCGCGCATGGCATTTGCCGCAGAAGTCCCGAGTCTCCGGCTTGGTCGGCCTGACGATCCGGGGTGTCGCCTTGTGCTGCTCGGGCACGGTGTGACACTGGGTGCAGGCTACCAGAGCGTGAGAAGAGACCGCCTTGGTCCGGACAATGCCGGCGTGACAGGCGGAACATTCCTCGGGAGTTTTTGGCGGCACCGGATCATGGGGATTATGGCAAGTCACGCAGGGTTGAAGCGGGTTGTGGACCGTCGGAACGATTTGTGGAAATCCTGTCGGGCGGGACGCGTCATATTCATGACAAACGGGACAGCCCCTTCTCTCGCGCGATACAAAGGGCTTGACGGTCACCGGGTCGGCGACATGCCCGGCGGCCGGTCCATGACAGGTCTCACAGGAAAGATTCTTGTGGTAGCCGGTCTTCTTCTTTTGATATTCGTCGTCGTGACAATCTCCGCAGGCGTTGAAACCGGCAAACTGCACCGACCTTTCGCTCTCCGCCTGTAGGGTGGTCTGTCTGTGAAAGCGCTGGCTCTTAAGAGCCGGAGGGAGCCGGTACACGATCAGGCCCGTGCCGCCGAAGATGATTGCGGCAACGATCCCGAGTCTCACAATTTGCTCAGGTACTTTTCTCGACATGGCGTTTTTCAATTCGCGGCTGCAGGTGGAGGGTCACGCACCCAATCGGCTCCTGCCAGGGCACGGCAGCGTCAGGGTGGCGATTGAGTGGCGCAGGTCTTGAGCCCGGAAGGGATATTGACGCGTTGAGGCAGTCGTTTGGGGGGATCGGATACGCCGCGGCCAGCCCCCGGCCGCAAGCCCGGCCGGCAAAATTTTTGTGGCAGGTTCCGAGAGTCATACCCCGTTCACAAGCCCAGCCGGTCAATTTTAGAGCAACAACCGTACCAATAAGCGGCGTTGCGGGCTGGCCGACAGGAACCGGTTGTGACCGGCGCCCTCAGTTCCTTTGCAGGGGATCGACAGATCCGAGGTCAGTTGGGGGTCACGGCCTGTTACACCTTCATTCCTCTGGAATACCGAAAGATCTGCAGGCCCCCCGGCTCGATTTCGACGCGGAGAGTGATTCAGTGATATCCCCCACGGCAGTGGGAATTATCCCCCAATCGGGGGGTCGTGGCTTGAGCCGCTCGCTACTTTTCGGTAGAAAATGACTTTGGCCGCCACCGCAGAGCCTTCGCGCGGCGTAGCCGCAACCAAAGCCATGGCGCCCTGGAAGGGCGCCCCTGGAGTCTCTACATTTGAACTGCCCTGGAGGGGCAATTGAATTTAGCCCAGCGCTTCATCGCTGGGTTCGGCCCGGAGGGCCGACAGGAAGGTAGCCAGGGGTGAGCGTTTTTTGCGAACCCCTGGTAGGCGGATCTCCCCATAAA
>JACQGG010000051.1 GCA_016199665.1 Acidobacteriota bacterium
GACCAAAAGAACACGACTGTAAGGGAGAGCGAAAATGAACGTCGTTAGCAGAACGGTAGACAGTGTGACCATCCTGGATCTCAGCGGCTGAATAACCATGGGGGAAGCCTGTGTGGAGTTGCGAAATAGAATTCGGGAACTGGCCCAGTCAGGTCACAAAAACATTCTGCTCAATCTCGGGGATGTGAGCTATGTGGACAGTTCCGGCATCGGCGAACTGGTCAGCGCCTATGCCTCCGTGTCCACTCAAGGCGGGCGTCTGAAACTGCTGAATCTGACCAGGAAACTTCACGAGTTGCTGGCCATCACCAAGCTGCTGACTGTCTTTGAGACTTTCGACAGCGAAAATCAGGCGCTGCAGAGCTTTCGCGCATGAAATGCCGGGTGGAGGAAGCGTGTGAAAGAATCTGAGCGCGAAGTACGTGTGCAGGTCTCTCGACTGCCGACTGCGGATGAAAATGCAGCCGCTTCAATTCCAGACCCATCCGGAAATCTTACTGAAGAAGCAAGATTCCACTGTCCTGCCTTCGCTTAGCTACTTTGCGGTGCAAAATGAGTTTGACCGCCACTGCAGAGCCCTCGCGCGGCGTAGCCGCAACCAAAACCACGGTGCCCTGGAAGGGCGGCCGATGTTAGCAGGGGCAAGCGCGTAGCGCGCCGCCCCTGGGGAACGCCACCTTCATCGGCCTGGGCGCCCTGAAGGGGCGCCGGGCCGGCCCCCCCCCCTCACACGCCCCTCCAGGGCGCTCAAATATTTCAAGAAATCTCCCGGCGCCCAGGGGCCGCGCGCTCTACGCGCTTGCCCTTGGCTGATCTCCCTTGGCCCTTTCCGGGCGAAAGACTCCAGAGGCAATTTCGGTCCCGGGTCGCGAAAAATTTTTGCAACCGCAACCGTCAGGAGGCGGCGGAGAGGATGTCGCTTATTTAATGCCACGTTACGCACGACGGTGGGAGTAGTAGAATAGAGCCATGCGCAAAGAGCGCGACGTCTATGTGGTGGCAGCCGATGAGCGCATTCCATTTCTGCGCGGGATGGTAACCCACTCCCTGGTGATGCGGGGACTCAAGTTCAGCGACGCCTATGAAATTGCCACTCTGGTCCGGAAACGGATCGAGCGGCTGGGGGAAATCCGCAAAGAGGCGCTGTCGCAACTGATCGAGCAGGCGGTGCGGGACCGCCTGGGTGATATTCAACTGGCGGACGCAAAGCCTGCCTTCCCCAAGGATCAAACCATTGAGGTGGTCCACGAACGCGTTTCGTTCCCCTTTTCCAAGGGTATTCTTTCCCAGTCGCTGCAGGCATCCGGACTGGATCCGACCGTTGCTTATGAAGTCGCCCGAAGGATTGAGACTCGATTGCTGCGGGCCAGCAGGGAATCGATCACGCGACAGGAACTGCGAGAACTCATCTACCAGACTATCCTGAAGACTCAGGGGAGCCAGTATGCGGAGCGATACCTGCTGTGGCGCAGATTTCGCTCGCCCGACAAGCCGATCATTGTGGCCTTTGGCGGAGCCACAGGAACTGGCAAGTCGTCTCTTGCCACTGAGGTTGCGTACCGGCTGGCAATTCGCAAAATTCTGAGCACCGACACCGTGCGGCAGATCATGCGGATGATGTTCAGCGCGGAGCTTCTTCCGTCCATTCACCACTCATCGTATGAGGCGTGGAAAGACCAGAATTTCCTGCATTTTTCCAGGTCACGGGTTGTGGATGCTTTTGAGGAGCAGGCGTCGAAGGTCTGCACCGGCGTCAAGGCCATGATTGTGCGCGCCGTCGAGGAAAACATCAGCCTGGTGATCGACGGCGTCCACCTGGTTCCCGGGTTGATCGACTACGATGTTTACGCTGAAGGCGCCTACATCGTACCCGTGGTGATCACCACTCTGAACCGGGCCAAGTATCGGGAGCGGTTTCTGCAGCGGCAGTCCGATGCCCGCAACCGGCAGGCGGATCGTTACCTGGCCAATTTTGACTCCATTCTGGAGATTCAGGACTACATAATCGAAATGGCCGAGCGCTACCGCATTCCCATCATCGAGAACGTCGACTTTGAGGAAAGCGTGCTCTCCATCCTCAGCCTGATTACCAGCACTCTCAAGGAAAAGTTCAAGACTGCAGAACTTGCTTCTCACACCAGCCCGGATCTGAAAGACTGACGTCGCAATCCCGCAATCCGGAATGCGGATTGCGGAATGCATAAGCGGGAATGCAGAACCGCATGCGGAAGGCGATTATGCAGGAGGGAATGCAGAACCGCCGGCCCGCTCGCGAGGTCGCCCAAGTTTGTCCCGGAACCGCGAGCGCGGAGCGGCGGACAATGAGGAATTTCATCTGACAAAGGCGCAGAACGAAGCCGGCGCCAACAACGCCGCCCATGAACTTTGAACTCATCATTGAAACAGACCCCAAAGAGGCCATCGCCAGGCTCCGTCTGCATGATCAACAGGGCGCTCAAGTCGCCATGTCGCCGGTTGAACTGGCAAAGCAATCTCCCGCCAAGTGGGAGGCGCTGTTTGACACCCGCCGCCACGTCGGCCGTTATGCCGGCGCCTTGCGCGATGGCCTGAATACTGGCTCCAAGACCGCGAAGCAAATCCTCGATGAGATCGGCCTGTTCCTCGGCGAAACGGTCCTCGGTCCTGACATTATGGGTCGCCTGGCCGGCCACCAGGACCGCACGCTGCTAATCCGGCTGCCGGGCGCGGCCGGCGACCCTTTGGCCGCCGCGATGGCTCGCGTGCCATGGGAGATCGCCCGCGCCCGGGCCGATGAGCCGCCCCTGTTTGAACGCAACCTCGTCATCCGCGCCGTCACGGACGATCCCGCCGCGTCACCACCGCAGGACGCGGAATCCGATCCGCTGCGCGTCCTGCTGGTCTTTGCCGAGGCGCCGGGCTCGCGCCCGCTGGCGATGCGCCTGGA
>JACQGG010000052.1 GCA_016199665.1 Acidobacteriota bacterium
CCCTACGGATAGATCCGGTACAGCATCCTGGGAAAGGGAATGGTCTCTCGGACGTGCTCGATGCCGCATATCCAGGCGACGGCGCGCTCGATGCCCATCCCGAATCCCCCGTGCGGCGTGGTTCCGTACTTCCTCAAATCTGCATACCAGCGGAATGCTTCCTCGGGCAGGCCGTGTTGGGAGATTCGCTGCCGCAGCAGAGATTCCTCATGAATGCGCTGGCCCCCTCCGATGATTTCGCCGTACCCTTCCGGGGCCAGCACGTCCACGCACAGCGCCACTTCGGGTCGTATCGGATCGGGCTGCATGTAGAAGGCTTTCACCGAAGTGGGATACCGGTGGACCATCACGGGCCGGTGGTAAGTTTCAGAGAGCGTTGTCTCATCAGCGGCGCCAAAATCGCCCCCCCATTCGATGCTGGAGCCTTTCTCCTGCAGCAGCCGCAGCGCCTCATCGTAGCTGATTCTGGGAAAGGGCCGACCCACACGCTCCAGTTTGGCCACCTCCCGCTCCACCACTTTCAGTTCCTCCCTCCGTTTTTCCAGCACGCGATCCAAGATGAAGATCAGCATGTCTTCGGCAAGCTGCATGATATCCGGCAATTCGGCGAAACAAACTTCCGGCTCCACCATCCAGAACTCCATCAAATGGCGCCGCGTTTTGGATTTTTCTGCGCGGAACGTCGGGCCGAAACAGTAGCTCTTGCCAAAGGCGGCCGCCGTAGCCTCGTTGTAAAGCTGCCCGCTCTGCGTCAGATAGGCCTTCTGGTCGAAGTACTGCGTCTCAAACAGCGTGGTCGTGCCCTCGCAGGCGGCGGGAGTGAAGATGGGGGTGTCCACGAGCGTAAAGCCTTTCGAATCGAAAAAATCACGGCAGGCCTTGATGATCTCATGCCGGATCTTGAGGATGGCATGCTGCCTGGAAGATCGCAGCCAGAGGTGCCGATGCTCCATCAAGAAAGCCGTACCATGCTCCTTGGGCGTGATCGGATATTCCTGCGCAATCTGCACCACGGCCAGCTCTGCGACATCCAGCTCGTGTCCTCCGGGCGCCCGCTCATCTTTTCTCACCTTCCCGGTCACGATCAGAGACGACTCCTGGGTCAGGGCGTCGGCCTGCCCAAACAGCTCCGCCGTCACGTTCCCTTTGAACAGGACGCATTGGACCAGACCGGTGCCGTCGCGCAAGACGAGAAACCACAACTTTCCGCTGGAACGCTTGTGGTACAGCCACCCGCGGACGGTCACCGTTTCACCGACGTGATCTCTCAGCTCGCTTACGTAGACATTAGCCATCGAACCTCTCCGCCGATCGGAAAGACTATTCTATGCCAGCAAGCCAGAGAACACTCAGCCGGAGATCTCGCGCTCCAGGAGCGCCTGAATCGCCGGAAATCGCTTTAAGCGCAACGCCGCCTGGTGGGCGCGATGCAGCGTGCCGGACAGGTATTGCCGGTAAACGGGATTACGCCGAACGGAAATCTGATACCCGTAGGTGCCCAGGGCCTTGAGCATTCGCTGCACCGACATAAGCTCGAATTGAGTCGGGAAGTCGCGGGCTTCCTCGGCGCTCAGGTGACGCAGCGAAAGAAAATAGCGGACCAGACTCTGGATCGCCGGTTCTGGAACGTCAATCGAATCCTTCAAAAGCGACACGAGATCATAGGCGGCCGGCCCCATCCGGGCGTCCTGGAAGTCGACCAGATACATGCGCTCCTGCAATAGCATGATATTGCGGCAGTGATAGTCACGATGAGTCAAATAGCGCGGATAAGAAGCGAGCTGCCGGGCAATCGATTCGAATTCGGCGTACAGATCCGATTTCCCCCTGGCGTCGTACGTCAGGCCCCGATAGCCAACCAGGTAGTGCAGGAAAAAGAAATCGAGCTCGAAGGAGAGTTTTTCAAAATCAAAGGCCAGCCTGGCGGCCTCCCATTTCGGGTCGCAGCCCCGCGTCCCGTCCGTCTGGACCTGAACCATCAGATCCACCGCCTGCATAAACAGAGACTCCCACTGCGAGCAGGGCAGACTCCACAGACGCCGCTGCAGCGACTCGTCCCCAAGATCCTGCTGCAAGACAATCCCTCGATCCCCGTCAAAAACATGCGCTTCCGGGACCGGGACGCCGATGCGGCGAAAAAGAGTGTAGACCTGGCGATAGGAGAAGTTCTCCGAATCAAATGGCTGCGGGTAGACGGCAAGGACGAAACTCGTGTTGTCCCCGGTCCGCCAGCGGAAATATTGCCGTGCCGAAGCGTCCCCCGCCAGCTTCAACACGCTGTGCGCCTTCTCCTCGCAAGCCCCCTGCCCCCGGATGAACTCCATGAGCCGCTGCTGCGCGGGCGGGAACTTGTGCAAATCGTTCAATCTCCACGCTCCAGCGGATAGACAATGCATCCGTTTGTGACGTAGCGAGAAAATTCCGGGGTGGCCCGCGCACCCGGGACAAGGACCGCATTGTTGATTTTGGCGCCTGCCGGCAGGTTCACATCGTCGGCGACGACGCAGTGGCGCAGCTCGCATTCCTCGGCGATTCGGACCCGATTCCAGACCACCGTGTCCAGGAGTCGGGCGGACGAGGCGATGACGCAATCTCTGCCCCTGGCGCCGCCGGGCGCCAGCAGGTTGAGCCGGAGGTATCTTGCCAGAGTGCTGAACTCAAGCCAGCGGCCCGCGGCGCGATACGAGCCGATGAATTCACCCTGCCGGATCGCGGGAACGTACACATCCCGCACCATGTCGGAGAATCCCGAGGGGGGCACATACCGGAAGATCCCCGGGTCCAGCACGTGAATTCCGGTAAACACAAAGCCGGGGAGGGCGCGCTCGGCCGGCGTTGCGGCAAACCCGGTCACCCTCCCACTGGCATCCGCAAACACGGGATTGAAGGCTTCTCCCGCAATACTGTCTACGAGTAGCAGAGTGGCCAATGCGCCGGATTGTCGGTGGTGAGACACGGCGCTGCGCAGGTCGAAGTCAAAGACGATCTTTCCGTTAAGCAAAAGAAACGGCTCGCTCTCCAGCCAATCGCGCACCGGATTGAGCGCCCCCCCGGTACCCAAGATTACCGGCTCGTATGAATATCGAACCTGTTCTGAAGACGGACCCAACATTGCCAGCGCCTCTCGCACCGACTCCGGCAGGTAATGAAGGTTCACCGCCACCTGATTCACTCCCGCGCCAATCAGGGCGTCCAGGCAGTGGCAGATCAGCGGGCGGTTCCGGTAGGGGACTGCAGCCTTGGCCCGAGACAGCGTCAGCGGCAGGAGCCGGGTGCCCCGTCCGGCGGCCAGGATCATGCCTTTCATCTGAAGATCATGTCGCGCGGCGAACGCCGGTTCTTGGCGCAAAAGGCCAGGAAAAGCGAATAGTAGGTTCCCCGGATGAACTGTTTTCTCTGGTAGCCCAGATTTTCGGCAACTCGCAACACTCCCTGGGGAGTCCCCTCCAACTCGGCGTAGTTGCCGATCGGCGTCTCATCGATCATGACGTTCACCGGCTGTAACTTGCCCTTCTTGTCCGCGACAGCGCGCACCTGGTATACGGCGCGGTACTTCTGATAACGGAATGCGATGCGATAACCAAGCTGCTGGAAGAGCTCCAGAGTTTCAGCGGGGTCGCACTCAGTCTCCAGCTCCTCGCGGATCTTAAATGTCTGACTGGATCGCGCCGGACCCTTGAAAGTCAGAAAGCCCTTGCCATCCTCGTTGCGAACCCGCAGCAACAGTCCTCGCTCGCTCAGCTTCAACTGCGGAAGATCCAGGATGAAGTTATCCTCAAACTTGCGTTCGGAGATCCTGCGGGGCCGAAGCCCTCCCAGTTTTTCCAGGAACTGAGTCAGGTCCTGTACCGGCAGCTTAATCTCCACTTCCAGTTTCATGCTCGTTGTCTTTCTTTTTCGAAGGCCTCCAGAGTGCTGTCATCGTAGAGGACAAAAACGACCCTCTTCAAGCGTCCGGCGCCGGCGAACTGCCGGACCGCCAGCATCATGATATGGGCGCACTGTCCCGGGGGAAACCGGCCTACGCCGGTTCCAAAAGCCGGCAGCACTATGGAACTGAGCCCGAGACGGTCCGCCAGACTGAGAGTGTTCTCAGTTGCGACACGAATATAGGTTGGGTTGGTAGCCAGATCCTGACCCATCACCGCCGCATGGAGAACATACCGGTACGGGAGCTTCCCGGCGGTGGTCTCGATCACGTCGCCGATTTCAATGGGACCGCGCGCTACCGCTTCTTTTTCAATCTGCTCCCCTCCTTTACGCCGGATGGCGCCCGCCACTCCGGCGCCCATCCAGAGATGGTTGTTGGCCGCGTTGACGATGCCATCGGCGGGGACTTCGGTTATGTCCCCTTTGACCACTTCGATATCCACGTCGAAACCCTGTCTGAGCACAAGGGCGCACCCTTAAGGCTGCTGGCTTTTCAAATACGCCATCGCTTCCCGCGCGCGGGGGAAGTTGGGGTTGTATCGAAGGGCTGTTTCAAGCAGCGGCCGGGCCCGGTCAAAGTCGTTCAAGGTCAAGTAAGCCGCCGCCATATTGGTCAGCACTTCGGGGCTGGGGACTGAGGTCGCGGCCTTGCGGTAGCGGAGGAGAGCTTCCTCCGGCCTCCCGGTCAGAACCAGCGCCGACCCCTGTAAATTGTCAATCTCTTCAAACGCGGGATACATTTTTTCGGCGCGGTCGAGCTGGTACCGCGCCGAGGTCGCCAGAATGTGCTTCTGCCAATCGGGCAGCTCCGGACGGACGGCGCTTTCCAGCAGGGTGGCGGCCTCACCCATCTCGTTGTTGGCAGACCACTTCCGAATCTGAACCGAGGCCATCCAAAGCGCCAGGGCTGGAAAGACCGCCATTTTCCAGAGCGCGGGTCGCCCCGCGCCCCGCACTTGAATCCGGTCCTGGACGCGAGGCTGCCGGAGCCCCGCCATCAAGAGCACAATGTACGCTCCGGTGACCGAAAGGTGAAACGGGAAAAAGCTCACGCAACTGATGGCCACGAAGATCATTCCAATGCTGAGCATACCGACCCAGTAAGATCGGCCCGGATCGTCGGCGCGAACCAGCAGCGGCAGGGCGCCGAAGATCGGCCCGAAAAGAATCACCAGAAAAAAAAGCAGTCCCGGCAGGCCCATCTCCTCCCAAACCTGGAGGTACTCATTATGGGCCTCCTGAAAGCTCCCCGGCTGGTCCAGCAGTTTGACGCTCTGACCAAAAGGCGTCTCCGAGCGGTAGTAAAAAAAATCCTGCCCGAACGTGTTAAAGCCACGCCCGGTCCAAGGTCGCTCCTTGATCATCGCCCAGGTAATACGATAAACCGGCTGCCGTCCCGTCGTCGCTTCCACCCAGTCGCCCTGACGGACCTGGGACCAGACCTTCTGAATTCGCCCCTTCAACTCTGACTGCAGGATCAAGCCTGTCGCGGTGGCAATACCCAGCACCAGGCCGGCCCAGAAGATCAGCAGGGGCGCGCTGATCCTGCCACCCCTTCGAAAAAGCCACCAGTGATGAAAGACCAGCCAGATGCCGAGGCATGGAAGCAGAGCCAGGATCGCAGTCAGGGTGGCGGTAAAAGCCAGGCCGGCCAAATTTATGCAGAACAGCACTGCGCACAGGGCCTTGAGGCGGCTGCGCCGGCCTGCCACGACTCCATGAAGCAGCATCAGGCAGGCCAGAGCAAACAGGAAGCCGCCGCTGTTGACCTCTCCAATGAGCCCCGCGGGGTTGAGCCGTCCCTGCAGGGCTTCACCCGTAGGACGAGTCATCAGCGGAAATCTGCCGTAAAACTGAAGCAGGGTCAAAACCGAGTTGAGCCCCGCTGCCGCGCCAATCCACACCCAGAGTCTTTGGTGGAGCTCTTCCGGGATCGCGGCAGCCAACACGATCAAAAGCACCGCGAAATACAGCGGCTGGATGAGAGCGCGAAGGCTCCCGGCGGTCCCTTGTTGCCACAGGGTGTGCCCCACGGCATAGACCAGCGAACTGGCGAGCGCCCACTCCCAGAAGCGGGGCCGCAAATGAATCTCCAGCCTGGCGAAGACCAACAAAGCCGCTATCAGCAGCACCCCTGAGATCGCGACGAAAATGTCCTTCGGCACGCGAAACTTTTCCAGGCCGACGGAACTGAAGATGAAGGGCAGGCAAGTGAAGAAGGCGCCAAAAAAGAGACCCAGGCAAACCTCAAGACGCTGCAGGCGGGGCCTCTTCCTGTCCGTTTTTTGCCTGGCTGTCATGAGCCTACCCGGACACAGATTAATGCGGGCCGATCCCAACCGACAATAGGGATCTCGCCCGCCGGCACTGTTTCATAAACACGGTGGCCTGTTTCAGGGGTAGATGAGATATTTTTTTCTTATTTTCCAAAACTCACGCGTGCTGGCGTCGCAGACCTCCTGGAACTCCCGCAGGCTGCTTTGCGATTCTACCATCCGTCGAAGCCGGTCCGTTCCAAAGAGTATATCGATGGGAAGCTTGCGGCGCTCGTATTCGTAAGGCGGCTGCTTCCAGGAGAACTTCCGGGGATCTTCCGCCCAAAACGCAAGAAGCACGCCACAGCCGCAAATGAAAGGCTCAAACCCATTCCGGTTCATTACATGAATCTGGACGCCTCCGCACAACCGACCTTTGTGTTTCTGGAAGGTGGGGATGAAGCTGGCGGGCCGAAAATAGACGCCCCGCATGCCAAATGCATTCAAGCGGCTGGCCAGTCTTTCCGGCTGCACCCACGGGGCGCCCACCAGTTCGAAGGGACGTGTCGTGCCGCGCCCCTCCGACAAATTCGTTCCTTCCAGCAGGCAAATGCCGGGATAAACAACGGCAGTATCCAGCGTGGGCATGTTGGGCGAAGGCGCGACCCAGGGCAAACCGGTCTCGTCAAACCACATGCGGCGTCGCCATCCTTGCATGGGGACCACGGTCAGACGACACCCGATTCCCCGCTCGGCCTGAAAATAGCGGGCCAGTTCGCCCACCGTCATCCCATGCCGGTGCGGAAGCGGATGCAGTCCGACAAAGGACCGGTAGTCCTCTTCCAGCAGGTAGCCGCCAAGTCCGGCGCCGGTGAGGGGATTGGGGCGGTCGAGAACAATCATCTCCTTGCCCAGATCCCGGCAAGCTTCCATGGCCAGAGCCAGCGTATAGATGAAGGTGTAATAGCGGGCGCCCACATCCTGAATGTCAAACACCAGGGCGTCCACGTCGCGCAGCATCTGCGCCGTCGGCTTTCGAGTCTTGCTGTAGAGGCTGTACGTGACCAGACCCGTCCGGCGATCCCGAAACGTCGGCCACTCGACCATGTTGTCCTGCGTCTCGCCCCGGATTCCATGCTGCGGCCCAAAGGCAGCCGACACGCTGCATTTTCGATGCCCAAAGAACAAGTCCAGCGCGTGGCGGTAGCGATGGTCGATGGAACTCTGATTGGCGATGATGCCCAGGCGCTTCCCTCTGAAGACAGATATACGGGAGAATGCCTCATCCAGGCCGGTTCGTACCCGCGGCCTCGGAAACCTCACAGCGAAGACCTCGCCTTCCCGGCCACAAAACGAAGCGGGCGCACCAGCGGGATGTGCCCGTCGGCGGCCGCCATGCGGTAAAAAAGATCAAGTCCCTCCAGATTGTCGACGTCCAGGTCATAATTCAGCTTGTTTTCCAGGTAGTCGAGAATCAACGGGCGCGAAACCAAAACCTGGGAAATCGAGTAGTCGGCAATGTCATCGATGTGGCTCAGCCCGTCGGCCTTGCTCTCCACAAAGCACTGCAACCAGGGCTCCACATCGACACCGTCGCGCACCGCCCAGAAAGCGAAAACAAACGGCTTTCCAGTCAATTCCACCCATTGCTCCACCAGATCAAAAACAAAGTAGCGGTCTCGAGCCACAAGCAGCGCCCGGTTCCCGATGATCAATGCGCTGTCATTGTCCCGGAGCATCTCTTCCAGATCCGGTCTGGTCGCGCGGTATTCGGGACGGATAAGAAATTTCCGCCGCAGCAGCAGCCGAACCAGCGCCGCCGAGGTGCGGCTGCTGGTATCCAGGGCGACGGTCCTGACCTCCTGAATCGGCTTGTTGCTGACAAACAACACGCTTTCCACCTGCTTCTTCGAAGCGATGGCCAGATCCGGGACGACCCTGAGCCCTTCGATCCGCTGGTATTCAATCGCCGGGATCAAACCGACGTCGGCGTCGCCCGAGGCAAGCCGCTCGGCGCAGCGGGACGGGGAGTCATACGAGATGTCAAACGCCCCGGCAAAGTTTCCACGCATGAAACCCCACTGCAGCGGAAACGCGTTGATAAAATCGATCAGGGACAGTCGCAGCTTCATGCGGCTTGAAGCTAACAGAAAGTCGCATGCTTTTTCAATTCGCGGACCAGACGCGTGCGGACCAGACGGGCCGGACGCTGCATCTTTTCGTTCCATTCCCGGCGAAAAGTCCGTAGAGTAACGACATTGAAGAAACTGCTATTGATTTCTGCCATCTGGCTGAGCGCGCTTCCCATATCTGCCGACGGGCTCGACGCGATTCGCAGGCGCGGAACGCTGCTCTGGGGCGTCGATGTGGAGGGAGGCGCTCCTTACGCCTTCCCGGAGCCGAACAACCCGACGGTCATCATCGGATTTGAAGTGGACATGGCCGAGGAAATAGCGCGCCGGCTTGGCCTCCAACAAAGGCCGGTGCAGACGCCGTGGGACGAAATTCCGCAGGCGCTGCGCCGCGGAGATTTCGACATTGCGCTCAACGGCATCGAGGTAACCGAGATCCGAAAGCAATTCATCAATTTCACGATCCCCTACTATTATTTCTCCGAATCGCTCATGGTGCGCGAGGCTGACAGGACGACATCTCGGCTGGAAGACTTGAAGGGTAAAAAAGTAGGGACACTGAAAGGCACGCTGGCCGACCAGATCCTTCGGAGCATTCCGGAGATTCGCGTGGTCGCCTACGACGGACAGGTGGAGCCGTACCGGGACCTGACGCTGGGCCGCCTGGAAGGAGTCCTCCTGGATGGCCCCATCGCCCGCTACTACGGAGAAACGATTCCGGGTCTTCGGTACGCCGCCAAGGGCATCGGCGCCGGGGAGTACGCCATCGGGGTGCGGAAGGAAGAGACACGGCTTCTGGCGGAACTGAATTCCATTCTTTCCGCCATGCAGTCAGACGGCGCCCTGACGCGCATCCTCAAGCGCTGGAAGCTGGATGAGGGCGCCGCCGGCATTGTGACCCGGCCTTACGCAGCCAGCATTTGGATCTACCTCCCGCTGCTGCTGCGGGCAGCCGGTATGACGCTCTTCCTCTCCATTGCTTCGATGGCAATCGCGATTGGGCTCGGAACCGCCTTGTGCCTGTGCAAGACCTATGGCCCTCGCACCGCGCGATACCTGGCTTCGAGCTACATCGAGTTGTTTCGCGGAACGCCGCTGCTGCTGCAGTTGCTGGTAATCTACTTCGGGCTGCCTGCCATTGGCATCAACCTCCCGGCCTGGCTGGCGGCCATCCTCGCTTTGGGGCTCAATTACGGGGCCTACGAAGCGGAAATATACCGGGGGGGAATCCACTCGGTGCCGAACGGCCAGATGGAAGCGGCGCTCTCACTGGGAATGCCGCAGTCAGCGGCGATCGCAAGAATCATTCTGCCCCAGGCGCTGCGAGTTTCGCTGCCCGCGACCACCAATGACTTCATTGCATTGTTCAAGGACTCTTCTCTCTGCTCGGTGATCGGCGTGGTAGAGCTCACCAAAGAGTTCAACATCCTGGCTGTTTCAACCTGGCGTATTCTGGAGCTGGGCATTCTGACCGGGGTGCTCTATCTCGCCATGAGCTATCCGCTGGCTCTCCTGGCCCGAGGCCTGGAGCGGGCGTTGAGAAAACAGTGATTCAAGTCAGAGGATTGATCCGAACTGCAGAGGGGCGGCCCATTCTCAATGGACTGGACGTGGAGATATCTCAAGGGGAGACGGTGGCCGTCGTCGGCCCGTCGGGCGCGGGAAAAAGCACATTCCTGCGATGTCTCAACGGCCTGGATCCATTCCAGGCAGGGCGGGTGCGCATCGCCGGCCAGGAGCTGCTTCCCGAAAGTGCGGATGCCGCAAACCGGGCGGCGGCTCTTGGGGCGATTCGACGCCAGGTGGGAATGGTGTTCCAATCCTTCAATCTCTTCCCGCATCTGACTGTGATGGACAACCTCTGCCTCGCTCCGCAAAAGGTCCTCGGCAAACGGCGCACCGCCGCCGAGACGACGGCCCTGCAACTTCTGGAAGAAGTCAACCTGCACGGAGTGCAGAGCCGTTATCCACGCCAGCTTTCCGGAGGAGAGCAGCAGCGTGTGGCCATCGCGCGCGCGCTGGCCATGCAGCCCCAAGCGATCCTGTTTGACGAACCGACGTCCAGCCTCGATCCGGAGC
>JACQGG010000007.1 GCA_016199665.1 Acidobacteriota bacterium
GCTGATTTTGACTTTTCCGTCGCAAAAATGCCTGCCCCCCGGTTGGGTCATCGCATGAAGCCAGATTCAAAATCAGCCCACTTTGTCCTGTGTGACTTGGTCCGGCCTGGCGCCAATCTGGGGCTGCGGGTCAAGACTTCTTCCAAACCACTCCTCCTGCAAAGACTAATCACTTCTTGGGCTCACCGCTGAGACCCCGCGCGGCGTAGCCGCAAACCCGAGATTTTGTTCTGAACGGCAGTGGATCCACCCTCAACGCAGAGACGCAGAGGGCGCAGAGAATGCGCGGAGGTTTCTTCTCCGCGCTGCCTCTGCGTCCTCCGCGGTAGAAAATCTTTGCAAAAAAACAAGAAGTTGCCAACTTGCGACGCAGAGAGCGCGGAGGGGGCGCAGAGAAAAGATTTTGAAGTAAGCGCCTTGCGGCTACTCAACCTGGACAATGACGGCTTCGCCTTCCCCGATTCCTCCGCAAAGCGTGGCCAGTCCGTAGCCGCCTCCGCGACGCCGCAACTCATAAACCAGCGTCATGACCAGACGAGCGGCTGAAGCGCCCGTGGGATGGCCAATGGCGATGGCGCCTCCGTTGACGTTGGTTCGGCTGCGCAGAGACTCAATTCGCTGGGGGTCCCCTTCTCCCAGCACGTGGGTGGAGACCAGCGGCATGGCCGCAAAGGCCTCGTTGATTTCCAATAAGTCGATTTGATCCAAGGTCAGCCCGGCCTTCTTTAGTGCGGCCTTTGCAGCCACCGCGGGGATGGAAGCGAGCTTCTGTGGATGACCCGAGACCAGGGCGCCGGTCACATAACGGGCCAGCGGTCTCAGGTTCCTCTTTTTTGCCTCATTTTCTTCCGTCAGGACCATCGCCGTTGCCCCGGTATTCAACCCCGGAGCGTTCCCCGGGGTGACGGTGGGACTGCCATACACGGTTTTCAACTTGGCCAGCTTTTCCAGCGAGGTGTCCCGCCGCGGCGACTCGTCCTGGGCGACTACCAAAGGATCCCCCTTAGCCTGTGGAACCGTCAGCGAGATAATCTCCTCCCGAAACTTGCCCGCCTCCAGGGCCTCGAAATATTTCTGGTGGCTTCGCAGGGCCCAGCGATCCTGCTGCTCCCGATCGATTGCATACTCCATGGCTTCCAGCCCGGCCTGCACCGCCCGGGGAACTCCGGTGTGAGGGCAACTGATCACCAACTGATCTTTCACCGTAAAATCGCCCACTCTGTTTCCCCAGCGCGCCTGCGGCAGAAAATAGGGGACCATGCTCATGTTTTCCGTCCCGCCGGCCACCCCGATTTGAATCTCCGAGCCGCGGATGCTGCGCGCGGTTAAATTGATCGCCGCCATCGAAGAGCAGCAGGCGCGGTCGACCGTGTAGGCGACCTTCTCTTCAGGGATTCCGGCCTGCAGCATCGCCTGTCGAGCGACAGATCGATCCGAACCAGGCAGGTTCACCCCGAACGCGACCTCCTCCACATCTTCCGGCTGAAGGCCGGCGCGTTCCAGGGCGCACTTGATCGCCTTTGCTCCGAGTTGGGGGAGGGTGAAATCTCTCAGCACTCCGCCGAAATTTCCAAACGGAGTCCGGACGGCGCCGACAATAACCACGTTTCTCATTGAGTGTTCCTTTCGAAAGATGCCCGTTTTCGGGCTGCAAGCTTGTTAGAAAATCGACTTCTCTTCATGTTCTCCCCATGCCTTCCGCAACACGCCGCAAATCTCCCCCACGGTCGCGAAGCAGCGGACCGCGTCGATGGTGGCGGGAACAAGGTTGGCGTCGGTGCCGGCCTGCTGTTGCAGGCGCGCCAGGGCTTGCTGCACCCGCCCGTTGTCCCGCTCCCGCCGGAGCCGGGCCAATTTCTCGCACTCGCGTCTTTCCGCCTCCGGGTCGGTGGCGAACGTGGCGATGCGCGGCTGCCCTTCGGTCACTTGCTCGTTGACGCCGACAACCAGCCGTTCACGCCGGCTCACCTTCAAGTGCTGTTCCCAGGCGGCTTCGCTGATTTCCTTCTGAATGTATCCCTGCTCGATCGCCGCGACCGCTCCTCCAAGCTTCTCAATCCGGTCCATGTACTGCAGCGCGCGCCGCTCCAGCTCGTCGGTCAGGGATTCCAGGTAGTAGGACCCCCCCAGAGGATCCACCACGTCGGTCAGGCCGGTTTCCTCGGCGAGAATCTGCTGCGTCCGGACCGCCAGCGTTACCGCTTCCTCGGTGGGAAGGGAAAGCGCTTCATCGTAGGAGCAGGCGTGCAGCGTTTGAGCCCCTGCCAGAGCTGCAGCCATGGCCTGGACGGTGACGCGAATCAGATTGTTGAGCGGCTGCTGCGCCGTCAGGGCGCTCCCGGCGGTGAAAGCCAGGAATCGCAGCGCCATGGATTCCTTTTTCCGGGCCCCGTACTGTTCCCGCATCAAGTGCGCCCAAATCCTGCGGGCCGCCCGGTACTTGGCCACCTCCTCCAGGAAATCCATTTGAGTGGAAAAGAATACCCAGATGCCGGGCGCGATTTCATCGATGCCGACGCCGCTGCCGAGCACCGCGTCGATGTATTCCCGTGCGTAAGCAAATGTAAACGCAATTTCCTGCGGAGCCGTGGCGCCGGCCTCCTCCATGTGGTAGCCCGAAACCATTACCGCCGTCCAGTTGGGCAAATGCCGGGAGCAGTATTCCATGACATTGGCGGTCACCCGGACAGCCTGCCGTGGCGGGTAAATGTACGTTCCGCGGCTCACGTATTCTTTAAGGGGGTCATTCTGCAGCAGGACATTAAAGTCTCGGGACGAGATTCCCTGGTGCTCCGCGGCGCAGACAAACATCGCCAAAAGCACGTTTCCAATGGAATTGGCCGTGGTGCGAATCTGGCGCATCTGCCCCAGGGGAATTCCATTCAGCAGGGCCTGCATGTCGGACAAAGAATTGAGCGCCACCCCCACCTTGCCCACTTCGCCTGCGCTTCGCGGGTGGTCCGAATCGTAGCCGATCTGCGTGGGCAGATCGAGGGCGATGGAAAATCCGGTTGCGCCTTTGGAGACGAGGTAGCGAAAACGCCGGTTGGCGTCTTCGGCGCTGCCAAAACCGGCATACTGTCCCATGGTCCAGAGCCGATGGCGATACATGCCGGGATCCACCCCCCGCGTGAAAGGAAACTCTCCTGGAAATCCCAACTTCTCAAGGGAGTGTTCCGGATTGCAGTCAAGCGGCGTATACAGGGGCTTGATCGGGATTCCGGAGCGGGTCTGGAATGCTTTCTTGCGGGGCTCTTTTGTCGATTCCAGAGCGTCAAGCTTTTCTTTCCATTCGGCAAGAGCCGCTCTGAACCGCTCTTCTGCTTTTGGTTCCATGGGTTGACCGGCTGACTTCTTCAAATGACTTTCTCGCCGGCCAGGGCCTGAATTTGTTCCTCGGAATAGGCGAGCACCGAGCGAAGAATTTGCTCGGTGTGCTGGCCGAGCAGGGGAACCGGGCCCTTGAGCTGCTCGGGCGTCCTGGAGAGCTTGAGCGGGGAGCCCATGAGTTTGATTTTCCCCAGGATCGGGTCGTCGGTTTCGACAAACAAGTCGCGTTTGTTCAAATGCGGGCACTGAGATAACTCTCCCGCATGCTGCACCGGACCCGCCGGCAGCCCATTGGCGAGAAAGGCTGCGGTGACCTCCTCCTTGGTTTTGTCGTTCATCCACTGTTCGATGATGGGCCCGATAAACTGATCCATGTTCTTGGCGCGCGTCGGGCCCGACTGGCAACGGGGGTCGCCAATCAAGTCGGTACGGCCAATCGTCTCGCAGAATTTCGCCCAATCACGCTCGGTGGCTATGATGAGGGCGACATACCCGTCTTTGGCCCTAAACGGACCCCAGGGAGCAATGTACTCTTCCTTGCCTCGCTGCAGGACCGTTCCCGTCAGAGAGTACGCGGTGAAGTATCGCTCGGCCAGCGAGGCCATGTTGTCATACATGGAAACGTCAATATACTGTCCTTCTCCCGTCTTCTCCCGGTCAATCAACGCCAGCAGGACGCCGTAGGCCGCCATCACTCCTGAGTAGATGTCACCGAGAGCAATTCCCAGCCAGGCAGGCGGGCGGTCGGCAAAGCCGCAGGCATGCATCAGCCCTCCCATCGCCTGAGAAATGATATCGTAGGCCGGACGCCCGTTGTAAGGGCCGCAGTAAGCCGGGAGCGATCCAAAGCCGCTGATTGCCGCATAAACGAGCCGCGGGTTGATTTGCCGCAGGACATCGTAGTCCAAGCCAACCTTCTTCATGGTTCCGGGTCTGAGATTTTCGACCAGCACGTCCGAAACGGCAATCAGATCCTTAAAGACCTTCTGTCCCGGGGCTGTGGTGATGTCGAGCGCCAGGCTTCGCTTGTTCAAATTGAAGCGCAGGAAGTAGCCGCTGTTCTTCTCGCCCTTTGCGTTTCGGACTATGGGCGCCATCTCGCGGCTGGAATCGCCGACGCCGGGACGTTCGATCTTGATGACGTCAGCTCCCTGGTGGGCCAGCATCATGGTGCAGTAAGGCCCGGCCACTTGCTGTTCCATCCCGATAACGCGAATGCTGTGCAGTGGTTTTTGCCGAATCGCTCCCATTTTTTGTTCCTTTCAGTCTGCTTAATTTAGCCCTGCAGGCGAGGGTCGTTCTCCCGATTGGTCGCCTCAGGCGTGCCGGATACGCAGGGCGCATAGCCCGCCAGTGCCCGCGGCGCCTGGCTCAACCTTTATTTGCAAATTCTGGGCCAGAGCAGGGCTTCACCCCGACCGGCGCCACTTGGCTGCTTTCGGGTGGAAAAATCGCCTTTTGGGGCTCACCGAGGAGGCTTCACCCGGCAGAGCCGGAACCAAAGATCTGGTTCTGAAACGGCAGCCAATCCTCAATCACCGCCGAGACGCAGAGGCCGCAGAGAATGCGCAGAGACCTGTTTTCTCTGCGGCGCCTCCGCGTGCTCTGCATTGCTTCAGAAAAAATCTCTGCAAACCAACAAGGAAGCTACCAACTTACTACGCCGAAGGCCAAGGGCAATCTGGGTGATATGACCCTTGTCTCCGGTTCTTTGCCCCACCGGCCTGTCGCGCCCTCCTTTTCAGGAACTCCTGTCAGGTACTCCTGTGGCGCCCTCGGTCGTGCGCCCTCCATGATACACTCGTCTCGGCCCCTTCGGGGCTCTACTGGCTCAACGGATTTTGGCTGCAGGGCACTGTTCCGCTTGGCATGGTTGTTGCCTAAGTTACGCCGTTGCCACACACAAGGATTCAAGCATGAACTTTGAACTGACAGAGCGGCAAAGACATTGGCGTCAGTTAGCTCGGGATTTTGCTCAGAAGGAAATTGCGCCGGTTGTCAAGGAGATGGATGAAAAAGGCCAAATCCCGGGAAGCCTCATTCGAAGGATGGGCGAGCTGGGTTTTGCCGGCGGCCCGCTCCCCCAGGAGTACGGCGGTCAGGGAATGGATTATGTGAGCATGGCGCTTGTCTATGAAGAGATTAGTCGTGTTTGCTCGTCCGTTCGGGGTTTTCTCGCCGTTCATGTTGGGTTGCACAGTATGTGCATCCTGGACTGGGGAACAGAAGAGCAGAAGCGCCACTGGCTCCCCCGGCTGGCCAAAGCCGACCTTCGCGGATGTTACGCCCTGACGGAGCCTAATGCCGGTTCGGATGTAGCCGCCATGGAGTCAACGTGCCGGAAGGAAGGCGGGGCCTACATTTTGAACGGAACCAAGCACTGGATTTCCAACGCGATGGAAGCCGACGTTGCGCTGCTCTTCGCGACCTCGGATCGCTCCCTGCGCCACAAAGGAATCAGCGCGTTTATCGTGGAAACAAACAGTCCCGGCTTCCAGCGCGAGCTTATGCCCGGCAAGCAACTCGGCCACTGTGCGTCCGACCATGCCCGCATTTCTTTGCGCGAGGTTTGCGTCCCCGAAAGCCAGCGGTTGGGGCGGGAAGGGGAAGGGTTCAAGGTGGCAATGGGAGCTCTCGATCATGGACGTTTGGGCGTGGCGGCCGGGGCTGTAGGGGTCGGCCAGGCCTGCCTTGACTGCAGCCTTCACTTCTCCAACCAGCGCGTCCAGTTCGGCCAGGCGATCGGTCAGTTTCAAATGATTCAGCAGGTGCTGGCGGAAATGGCGACTGAAATCGAGGCAGCTCGACTGCTTGTCTATCGGGCCGCCGCTCAGAAGGACCAGGGCAAGCGGAATTCGCTGGAGACGTCGATGGCCAAGTTCTTTGCCACCGAAGCGGCGACGCGGGCGGCCAATGAGGCGGTCCTCTTGCATGGCAGCTACGGCTACAGCAACGAATTCCCGGTGGAGCGATATCTTCGCGATATCAAAGGCTACCAGATTTATGAAGGAACCAACCACATTCAACGCATCATCATTGCCCGGGCGCTGTTGAAGGGGGAAGCGCCGCAATTCTAACCGAAGTTTGTCAGTACGCCGCGACCGTGAGGGAGCGGACAGGAAACTCGATGGTTGACAGGGTCGGCTTGCTTGCGCGCGCCGGCCCGGTGATGAAGTTGGGCTAAGGAGATGTTATGCAAAGCAGTCAAAGCCTTCGTTGCGTGCGAGTGGAAGAGTCGGCCGGACTCCTCTCAGTCATACTGAGCCGGCCGCCCTGGAACATTCTAAACATAGAAATGCTTGGAGAACTGGAACAAGTCTTTGAGGATGCCTCGCTGGCGGGCGCCCGCGCCGTGATGCTTTACGGCGAAGGTCGGGGCTTTTGCGCGGGCGCCGCCGTTGAAGATCACCTTCCGGAGAAGGTTGAGGCGATGCTCGCCAGCTTCACGCGGCTGCTGGAGGCTGTCCATCGGGCATCAGTCCCTGTCATTGCGGCTGTCCACGGTGTCGCTCTCGGAGGGGGACTGGAGCTGGCAAGCGCCGCCGATATTCTCTTTGCCGCCGCAGACGCGCAGTTGGGACAACCGGAAGTCCGCCTGGGCGCCATCGCCCCGGGGGCTCTCTTCTTTCTGCCGCGCCGCCTGGGATACAACCGGGCCGCAGATGTGCTGTTTTCAGGGAGGAATCTTGCAGCGCCGGAAGCCAAGGAATTGGGTCTTGTGAACTTCGTTTACCCCGGGGAAAAGCTGCTCGAGGAGGCGCGAAATTATGCCACCCGCCTCGCCTCCCTGAGCGGACCGGTCCTGCGCGCTTACAAACAAGCGCTGCTGCAGGCTTCTGAATCACCCGGCAGCAATCTCCGCCAGTTGGAAAGATTTTATATAGACCGGATCGCCCCAATGCCCGATAACCTGGAGGGGTTGCGATCATTCATCGAGAAGCGGCCTCCCGTTTGGGCGCAAAGCAAGGAAGGGGAATTGTCATGAAAGCTGCCATTTTCACAACGCCGCCTCCCACCCTGACCATCGGGGATTTGCCTGCCCCTGTGCCGGGCCGGGGCGAGCTCCTGGTCAAAGTCGCCGCCTGCGGGCTTTGCCATACCGATCTTCACTACCTGGACCACGGAGTGGCGACTTACCATGCCCCGCCGCTGGTTCTGGGGCACGAACCGGCCGGAGTTGTCGCCGAATGTGGGCCGGAGGTTACAGGATGGAAAAAAGGGGAGCGCGTCCTGATCCCGGCGATTTTCAGTTGCGGGGAGTGCGGCTATTGCCGCAGCGGGCGCGAAAATCTTTGCCAGAACCTGGAAATGCTTGGGAATCACCGGCATGGCGCGCTGGCCGAGTATGTGGTCGCTCCCGCCCGCGAGTGCACCCCCCTTCCGGATGAAATCTCGATGGAGGGAGGCTGCCTGATTGCTGACGCCCTTTCAACGGCCTTCCATGCCGTGGAAAGAAGCGGCATCCGGCCCGGTGAAACTGCCGTTGTGATTGGCTGCGGCGGGATGGGCGTCAATCTGGTTCAGTGCGCCACACTGGCCGGAGCGAAGGTCATTGCCGTGGATAAAGTGGACGCCAAGCTGGAGCGGGCCCGCGTGCTGGGTGCAGCGGAAACCGTCGATGCTTCGGCTCTGAACATGCCCTTGAGCAAGGCCTTGCGACAACTCTCGCCGGGCGGCGTCGACGTCGTGTTTGAGGCGATTGGTTTGACCGAAACGATTCAGCAGGGGCTTGCCTCCCTGCGCAAGGGAGGCACGCTGATGACGGTCGGCTATTGCCCCAAGGACGTGGCGCTGCCGGTGTCTCGCGTCATGTTCTTTGAGCTTGAAATTAAAGGCAGCCTTGGCTGTCCTCCTGGAAAGTATGCCGCCATTGTCGAGCTGGTACGGCGCAAAAAGCTTGATGTGGATTCCCTCGTTTCCGGCGTTTTGCCCCTGGGACAGATTGCCCAGGCGCTCGACAAACTTCGCCGGGGGGAAGGATTCCGCTGGGTTATCCAGCCGTGATTCATCGAGGCTGCTTGATCATTCGGCCCGGCCGGGCCGGGTTCACACGCAATCACAGGAAGTTGTGAGAAAATCTTAGCTGTAACCTTCGGCGGGTGTGAGAAAATCTCACCGCCAAGAACGCGAAGTTCGCGAAGCTGAGATTCTTGTGCTTCTTCCCAAATCCGAATCCATTGAAAAAATCCGGGTGCGCGCGCCAGCCGGCGGGTTGCACGCATCCTTGGAGGAGGCACGCCACCGGAATGTTTTTCACCGCTTCGCGGCGGGTGAGAATTTGCAGGGATTGTCAACCGGCGGCTGAAGCCAGGCTGACGCCTCCGGCTACAGTTCGGGAGCCACTTCGCGGCGGGAAGACCCAATGTATAGTTTGTACTTGATTTCGGTATTTCTGCACCTCCTGGCTGCAATCGTCTGGATCGGCGGAATGGCGTTCCTCGGATTGATCCTGGCCCCGTACCTTCGACAGCCGGGCCAGCGGCATATGGGTCCGGCGCTGTTTCGCGCGACGGGCACTCGCTTTCGTGTGGTAGGCTGGATCTGCATCGGCCTGCTGGTGTTGAGCGGCATTTTCAGCCTGGCCTATCGGGGAAGCGGCTGGCAGGACCCATCC
>JACQGG010000057.1 GCA_016199665.1 Acidobacteriota bacterium
GCCGGGTCGGGTCCATTTTTTTTGCTTGACACCTTGGATGAAACATATGAGACTTGCCAGGTACTTGATCCTGGGGTGGGTAAGAGTCAACTCGGACAGGGCGCTGAAATTGGGGGGCGGCGAGTGTCCGATTTGTGTCCGCGGCCGCGGGTTTCTGTGGCGAAAAGTGTAGAATATCCGGTGCAATCGAAGAGAGGAAAAGATCTATGAAGTTCTACATGTTCAACGTCAATGAGCTGAATTTGACAAAGCGGCAGATGCAGTCAGAGGAGCCCGCGCCTCTCGGACTTGGATACATCAAGTCTTACGTTGAAAAGTATTCTGATCCCGGAAGTGAGATCGATATCAGGATTCTGAGGACGAATGTCTGGAATATCCTTCAAGAAGATAAACCGGAGATTATCGGCATATCTTCTGTGACCGAACATTACGAGAAGGCAATTGAAGTCGCTTATCGGATCAGAAACAGCGGCTTGGAGAGCATCATCATTCTGGGCGGCATCCATATCTCGAACATGCCGGAATCGCTCAGCCCGGTCTTTGATTGCGGCGTGGTCGGTGAAGGCGAGCTCCCCATGAAGGAACTCTTGGAGACGATTTACAAGGATCGCGGCCTGGACCGGTCGAAGCTCCCCAACATAAAGGGAATCTGCTTCTACGATGCGAAGGGCGAATATGCCTACACCGGAGAGTACGAGTTGATCCGGGATATGGACACGATTCCCTATCCGTACCGCCGGGGGATGGGAACGGCGACTCTGTTGACCATGTTTACCTCCCGCGGCTGTCCCTTCCGCTGCACCTACTGCTCTTCGACGAGCTTCTGGAAGAAGATCATCCGATTCCACTCCGCCGAGTACGCGGTCGAGGAAATGAAGATGCTGGTGAAAGATTTCGGAGCCCGCCACATCAGCATCTGGGATGACCTTTTTGGCGTCAACGCCAAGAGACTTGCGGAACTGGCCGATGTTGTAGAGGCGAACAAGAAACACTTGAAGGGAGTCTCCTTTGGTGTGACTTGCAGAGCGAGCTGTCTCAGCGAAGACATCGCCCGGTCGATGAAGCGGATGAACGTGACCCGGATCGCATTGGGACTGGAGTCGGGCTCAGACAAAGTGCTGCGCGAGATTAAAGGGCGGCTTACGGCCGAAACAAACAGGCAGGCAGTGGAACTGTTGAAGAAACATGACTTCTATGTCTCTGCCGGATTCATTATCGGCAATCCGGGAGAAACTGTGGAGGACATGCAGAAGACTTATGATTTCATCGTGCAGTCGAAGCTTCACAGCGGCGGGGTCGGGTTGGCTGTGGCTTTTCCCAATACCGAGTACTGGAACTATGCGGCGGAGAGGGGTTTGGTGCACAAGCACATGAATTTTAACAAGCTCAAGCTCGTGTTTGATTTCTCCACGCTGAAAGAATCTGAAATAGTGAAATTCAATGATCAGGCGACTTTTGAAGAGATCCGGCAGATCGGGATCAAGATTCAGTCCCACTTTGCCGTGAGAAATACCAGGAATCTGTTCAGCAAGAAGGTGTTCAACGTCAACAACGTCTTCCTGGTTCTTCGGCATCCGTTCGTTTTCTCTCCCTACATAGTTGGGCAATTGAAGTTCTTTGTGCGCCAGATGCTCTCCCAGAACATGTCCACGCAGCGAATTATGCGGCTGTTTGGCGTGCGGCTGGCCCCCGAGGGAGGCGACCGTTCCTGTTAGCAAATGCGGAATGGCCGCCACTGCTGTAATTGGACTGTCGCAGGATTGAGCGGTTCGGAGGAGCCGGGCGCAAAGGCCGCTTGGGGAAACGACGCCACCCGGATGTTTGAGCGATCCCGTTCCAACGACTGAAAGCAGGCGCAGGCGATAGGAAGGTTGGGGGTTCCGGATCTGCGATTCCTGAAAAAGCTCAGCCGGCTGTGCGGGGACCACTCGTGAGGCAATAGCGTCAAATTAAATTTCTGGTGGCATTCGGTATGACGAGCATGCTTAAGACACTGGAGCAAACGGTACGAAAAAACTACTTTGTGAAAAAGGCTTTTTTCGGCCTGTTGAAGTCGCCTCTGATCACGCACAACCCACTGTACTCGTATCTTTATCAGAAGGATGTTGAAAAGAAGATCAGAAATCTCGAAAAACGGCCCCTTGCCGTCTCCATCGAAAACACGAATAACTGCAATCTGTCGTGCATCTTCTGTCCTCATGAGGCCATGGAGCGGACCAAGGGTTACGTCGATCGGAGTCTGTTCGAACGCATCATTGACCAGTGTGTCGAGATACAGGTGCCGCATCTGGTTCTGGTCGGTTTTGGGGAACCCCTGCTCGACAAGGATTACGTTTCAAAGGTCAAGTTTGCCAAGGACAAAGGAATCGGCGTCATCAGTTGCACCAGCAACGGGATACTCCTGAACGAAAGGATATCCGAGGGCCTGGTCAAGTCCGGTCTGGATTATCTCAACGTCAGCATCGATGCGGCTAATTCAGAAACGTACGGCGTGATTCACAGAATTCGCGGCGCGGACAAGCCAAATTTTCAGTACGACCGGATTGTGGAGAACATTGAGAACTTTGTGGCGATTCGCAAGTCACTCGGGGCCGACCGGCCCGCCCTGCAGGTTCGGTTTAAGGACTTTGACTCCAACAGAGGGGAATTGCGCGCTTTTGTCGAAAGATTCGAGAAACTCGCCGACGAGCTTACCGTTTATTTGAATATCACAAACTGGCCGGGAAGCCGAATCAAGACGAGCATCCCAGCCAACGCGCCGATGTTGAAATTCCCGTGCTACAACATCTGGTCCACGCTCCACATCATGTATGACGGCCGCGTCGCCATTTGCTGCCAGGATTATGAGTGCCGGGAGGTCATCGGAAACCTGAATAACGAAAGTCTCATGGATGTCTGGCACGGAGACCGGTTGCGCCAGATACGCCAGATGCATTTAAAAAGGCAGTTTGGCAAGCTACCGGTCTGCAACGATTGCGTGATCAATACGCAGTACGTGAGTCCTTGGTGGGGCGACGACAAGATCCAATAACGTCCCCGGCGGCGCTTTTTCCGTTCACTCCCTCGATTCCCACATCCAAGGTGTGATCGACAGCATGGAGAAGGTTGAGTTGGGCAAGACGGGATTGCGGGTTTCGCCTCTGGGTATAGGCACCGGCACCTCTTCTTTCAGCGGACGAGTCTTCCAGTCGGAAGTCCCCCCTCGGGAATTTGCACAGGTTGTGCTGCACGCATACGATCTGGGAATCAACTTCTGGGACACCGCGTATACCTATGGAACATACGCCGCACTGGCGGAAGCTCTGAAGCAGCTCCGGAGAACGGATGTTGTGATCATGACGAAGTTCACGGCCCCGAGCTACCGCCGAACCCGGTATGAAATCGAGGATACTCTACGATCGCTGGGGACAGACTACCTGGATATCTGTCTGCTCCATGGCCTGAGAAACCGGTTTGAATACCGGATGCGCCGTCCGGCACTGCAGGCGCTGCTGGAGGCGCAGGAAAAAGGCTGTATTCGAAGCGTGGGTCTCTCCTCGCACGGGATTGGAGCCCTGGAAGTGGCGCTGGAAGATCCGCGGATGCAGGTTGTCCTGGCCAGGGTTAACGTGGCGGGGGTGGCGATGGACTCCTACCGGGAAAACTTCATTTCGAAGCTTGTCGCGATCCCTGCGATTCAGCGAGGCGTCTTAAGAATGATCCCCAAGCGAGTGATGCCGTCCCTGAGCGCCAAGATCGAACCGCCTCGGCTGAACGAGGTGGAGCAGGAACTGGTGAAAACCACGCTTAAGAAGTTCAAGGCAGCCGGCAAGCCGGTCGTTGCAATGAAAATCCTGGGCGCGGGTGCGCTGACCGGCCAGTTTCCCCGATGCATCGCGTATGTAAAGGGGCTGGATTACGTTTCAGCCATGGTCATCGGGATGGTTTCAAAGGGAGATGTCGACAGAAGCGTGAAGGCTTACCAGACAAGCGATGCATCTACGGGGCCGGAACCATCGGGTGCCCCTTTTGTGCAGCATTCCATTTAGCCGCTTTCCCGTGCGAGAATCACTTCTTGGGGCCCAGCGCGGAGGCACCCGCACCGACCGGGAATGAGCCCCTTGCTTGCATGCTTCTCATCATAAAGTACCTGCTGGTTCCAGGTTTGATCGCTGCGGTTGCAGCCGTTCGAGGCGACAAAATCGCAGCGCTCCTGGATCGGCCCGGATGGCGCGCAGCCTCCCGGGCGCTGCTGGCCCTGCTCGGGGCGCTGCTGACCGTTCTTTCGGTGGTCCGCTATGCAACGATGCATTCCGGTTACTTCGACCTGGGCAACTATGAGGCGAAGATCGGCGCGGTGCTGCAGGGTCATGCGTGGAGTGTTATCGAAGGGCACTGGGCGCCGATTCTGCTGGCAGGCGCCTTGCCCTACGCGGTCTACCCTTCGGGCGTTTCACTCATCGTTCTTCAGTCGATATTGCTCCTGGCGGCCGGGCTGGCGCTGAAGCGGTTGGGAGAGACGGTGCTGGGAAAGAATGAAGCGGCCCAGGTCATCGCTTTGTGCTTTATGCTCCATCCCGCGGTCCAGTACGGCTGGCTGTTTGATTTCCACCCGGACGCCTTTTACCCCCTGTTGATTTTCTTGATCTTTCTCTGGCTGGAGACGGGAAACAAATGGGGCTGCCGCGTGGCCGCCCTGCTGGCGACGGGAACCAAGGAATCACTGACTTTGTGCACCGGTCTGGTCGGTTGTTGTCTTGCGGGCAGGCCTCGGCTGCGCCGGTACGGGTTGATGCTGGCACTTGTTTCGCTGGCGGTTTTTATTCTCTACGCCACATTGGAAAAAGCCGGATTTTCCAGCGCCAGCCGGGCGGTGCTCGGGTATCTCGGCGATTCGCCTGCAGACATGGGGGCGGGGCTGGTCGGCAAGCCGCTGGAATGGATTGCCACGGCGCTCGGCGCCCGCAAGCTGTTTTATCTTTGGGTTCTGTCGGCGCCCCTGGCGCTGGTGTTTGTGCGGGCTCCCGTGATGCTGATTCCCGCGCTCCCCTTGCTTTTTATCTCGCTCATGTCCCGCGATCCCGCGTACTCCAACATCCACAACCATTATGCGCTGGGGATCATCCCCTTTCTCTTCCTCGCCGGCGTCTACGGTCTGGCGAGGATCGCAGATCCTTCAATGCGGCGCAGGCATGCTGTTGCGGCGCTGCTGTTGAGCGCGTACTTCTCCTTCGCGATCGGAGCCCTCCCCTACTCCCTGACCTTTTGGGAAGACCACGGCCCCTTCAACTTCGCCGACTACCGGCCGCCGCGCAACCGCGCGCAGATTGAAGAAGCGATCCAACTCATCCCGCCGGAATCCACCCTGACTTTCCAGTCGAACCTTTATCTGCACGCGATGATTGAGCGCCCGCAGGCCTGGGTCTTTCCCGATGGCCTGGGGATGGCGCGCTATGTGCTGCTCGATCAAGGCAGGGCCCATTTCGTGTGGGACAAAGAAAACCGTGAAAGCTATGAGGAATACAGACGATCCCTCCAAGAATCCTATCTGAGAATCTACGCCCAGGCCGGCGTTGAACTCTACCGTCTGAAGCAGGAGCGCCCGGCCGGATAGTTCATCGGGCGTTTCCAACTTTGCTTGTTGAAGCAGCCAACTGAACTGAAATAGGATCATGGCGGGAGAGATCATGAGTGAAGCGCCGATCAAGAAGAGAATCGCCAGTCACTGGACTCGGTATGTGCCGGGCTGGGACGTGCCGACAGCGCCTTTGGAATCCAGGGAGTTCTTTGGCCAGGTTGACACACGCTGGCTTAAGTTTGAGCACTACCTGCCCGGAATCATCGCCGAAGTTGCCGGTCCGGGCAAGAAGGTGCTGGAAGTCGGGTGTGGTCTGGGCAGTGCCTCGCGGGAATTTGCGCGCCAGGGCTCCCAGGTCGTCAGCATGGATCTGTCCTTCAGCAACGTCCAGAAAACGCGCCTGGGATACAAAGCTTCCGGCCTGCGGGGATATTGCGTCAACGGGGACGCCGAAAAGCTTCCGTTCAAGGAGGGCGCTTTCGACGTCGTGTACTCCTACGGAGTTCTGCATCACACTCCGGACACGGCCGGCGCCATCCAGGAACTCTACCGGGTTCTTGCCCGGGGCGGCAAAAGCGTCGTGATGCTTTACAAGAAGGGCGCTTCCTACGCTTACGTCCGTCTGATGGGTCTGGTGACGCGGGATTCCTCCAGGATGTCCCGCGAGGAACTCATCAGCAAGCGGTACGATCAGACGCCCCTTTCCAAGATGTACAGCAAGGCCGAAGTGCGAGCGCTGTTCCGCGATTTTGACGACATCAGGCTCCAGGTGATCCAGTATGGAGGCGTGCGCGAGAATCCAAAGCTTGTCTTGTATTACAAGCTGATCACCCTATTCCCCTTCATAGAGAATTGGCTGGGCTCATTCCTCATTATCAAGTGTTCAAAGAAGAGCGGCCGGATGCGCGCCGGGGAGTGAGCGGGAGGGGTTGGTCTGAAATTGCAGCCGCTGGCCGACGGCCGGGAAGAATTATCTCGCGGCTGCCGGGCCCAGGCCTCCGGTCGAGGCGGCGCCTGCTTCTCTTGACCTGAACCGGAAAAACTGGAAGTAAAGCAGCTTGCAATACTCGCTGAGGACTTCGTTGGTGGCATCATTGCTCCTCCACCAGGTCTCGGTTGGAACGTCTCCCAGCGGGATGCTGTAGGGGACAAAGTCCAGGGAGCTGTGCCGGGAAAATTCACGAAAGGTCCATAGGACCCGTCGCATTCGAAACTGGCGTCCCACCAGGATCACCCGCTTCCAGGAATGCTTCCTTGCCAGTTCACTCAGAATTGGTTCCAAGGTGGCGGCGTCCTGGACGAGCGCCGGTTCGACATTGGCCACCGGGACAAGAGAGAAACGGTCGCCGGCAATCCCCTGCTCTTCAAAAAAGGAAGCTATAATTTCCTCCTGGCTTCCAGAGCGCCCCAGGACTCGCTGATACGCCTTGGGCTTGTGGAACGCAGCCAGTATGTGCGACGCGTTGCCTTGGCGCAGCAGTCGGGCGGCCGTGTCGAATTCGTCAAAAGGGGGAAGGCCGTAGCTTCGGATCACAACGATGTCACCCCGGGGAGGGGCGCCGCTTCCCGGAACCAGATAGGAACCGAGCGCGTCTGCGTATATGCCGCCCAACAGCGCCAGAGTAGCGCAAAACAAGACAACCAAGCTCAACAAGGCCAGAGTTCGTTTGGATCGCAAATTCATTTCCTCGCTTTCCAGTTCCAGGAGCGCCAACGAGGCGCCAGTTTACAGAACCCGCCGGAAAATTCAAAATGGTTCAACCATGATTTCCAGATTGCAAGCTCTCATCTATTTCGCCTTGAGGGAGCCCAGAGCCTTGCCCGCAGGATCGGCGGCGCCGCCGTTTGAGGCTTCTGACCAGTACGGCAAACAGATTCGCCTGGCTGATTTTGGCGCGCGCCGGGTGCTTCTCTGGTTTTTTCCCAAGGCGAATACCAGCGGCTGAACCCTGGAAGGTTGCGGGTTCCGCGACCAACTCCGCCATTTTCGCGAGTTCAACACCGAGATCATCGGGATCAGTTTCGATGACGTTGCAACCAATCGGCGATTCAGCGAAGAGAACGGCTTTCAGTATTCCATCCTGTCCGACCTGGATCGCGGCATTGCTTTAAAGTATGGCGCCTGTGTAAATCGAGCTGCGCCGATGCCGAAGCGGATGAGTTATTTGATCGACGAGCGGCAGCGGATCCTCTATTGCTGGACGCGGATTGAACCGGGGTTGCATCCGGCTCAAATCATCAATACCCTCTACGCCAACTTCTACAAGTCGTTTGAAGAGCAAATGGCCGGCAAAGGCGAGGGCGACGCACGATAACCGGCTTGAGGGGCGGCGGTCAGAACCCGGGAGGAATTTCACCTCGCAGGTTCGATTGCCGCGCGTTGCCTCCAAAAGCTCCAGTCTGCTGAAGAGAGACTGCCGGTCCAGAACAGGACCGCCAGGTAGAGTGCCAGGACGGCGGCCGCCCACAAGAGACCTTCCAGCGACAAAACCACCATAGTGGCGGCCAGCGTCAAGCCGATCGCCAGTGCCCTCATCGGTCTTCCCATCCTCCACGCGCCGACCTGCTTGCGAAGCAGGAAGAGGTAGGCAGCCAGCACAACCAGCTCGGTGACCACAGTCGCCGCAGCCGCCCCGGGCGCCTTCCAGAGCGGAATCCACCAGAGGTTCAGCAGCAGATTTGCCGTTGCGCCCGCGGCGGCGGCAATCGGGTAGACGGGAGCCGTCTCCTTCTGGCTGGCCGAGGCGTGCAGGAAGACCAGGTTTGCAAAGGCGGGAACGACCGCCCAGATCAAGATGCGCAGGATCGCGCCGGAGGCCTGATAGGTGGCGCCGAACAGCCGAAGCAGAAGCCCCGGCCCGGCGACAGTGAAAAGCAGCAGAACGCCGGCGCCGGCGGTGAGGGCGGCAAGCAGTGTTTTTTCCACCAGATTTTCCATTTCCCGCGTGCCCCAGGACTCGCGCGAAAAAAGAGGCAGGACTGCCGCCAGGAAGGCCACCGGCAAGTTGTTCAGCGCGCCGGTGAATCGATAGGCTGCCGAGTACACTGCCACCTGGCCGGCTCCTGAGAAGTAGAGCAACAGGGGGACGTCAATCCGATTAGCCACAGAGTTGAACGCGGCGCCCATCCCCAACGGAACCGCCTGCTTCAGCAAGAGCAGCGCGGATCCGCCGGTGATGGAGAGTTTCACTTTGTGCATCCGCCGAACAAAGAGGAAGCAATTGAGCCCCAGGACACCCGCTGCTGAAAGAAAATAGGCGCCGCCAAGCGACAGGACCCCGCCGCCTGCCGCCAAAAAACCGCCGCCCAGAAGGAGCTGTAGCAGGGCCAGTAGAAACGTCATCAGGCTGGAGACGTGCAACTCGCCATATCCCTGGAATGCCATATTAAAAGAGAGGCTGACCGAGTGGATCACCATTCCGGCGGCAAACAGCGCCAGAACTTTCGCGGTCTGCAAATCGTCCAGCGCCATGAATCCTCCCATGGCAAGGAATGCGCCCACCCCCACGGAGACAAGGATCTTCAGCGAAAGGATGTCGCTGAAACGCTCTCTTGAAGAAGCGAGCGACAAGGAGACCTGCCGGACAATCAGAAAATTTAGACCCAGGTCGGAAAAAATCAGGATCATCTGCACCAGGCCAAACGCGAAGGAAAAAATGCCGAAAGATTCGAGATCAAGAAGCCGTGCCGCCATGACTGCATAAAGGATCTGAATCAGAATGACGCCCGCTTGTCCGGTCAGTTGGGCGGCTACATTCTGGAGGAGGGTCGGCTTCAATGATTCATCCCGCGGCGGCCCTAGGAGCCGAATCATCTGGTGCAGGCAAAGTGTTTGGCGTTACTGCCGGAAAAAGATGGCGAGAAGCACCGTCATCCAAGCGGTCAAGATGGTGCCCAGCAGCCACCGAAACTGGCCGTCCATCCGACCGGTCAGTTCGGCTCGGTACTGGTGGAACTCCGAGCGAACAGATTTAACCTCCGAGCCGAGACCTGAGATCTCGGATTTGACTTGGGAACCCAGCCCTGAGATCTCAGATTTGATTTCCGAACGGAGCTGCCCCATTTCGGAACGGAGTTGTCCCAGACCCGTTTCGACTCCGCCAAGGCGCTTATCGATTTGTTCATAGGCGCCCTCCAGATGGGCAATCCGGACGTCCAGTGTGTCCGTCATGGCGCTATGGTAGCACTCATCCTGAGAAAAAATGAATTTCGGTTGGCGTGACTTGGCATTTCACCCTTTGATGACTTGCCGATCCTGTCTCCCCGACAAGATTACCAAACTGTCTGGGCCGCAAGTTTGCGAAGTCCATCGCCTGCGTTAATTTTTTCATAGATCCTCCCCGTGGCGATTCGGCTGGCGGCATGATGGGTCTCGGTCGCGCTCCTTTTCCGCCGCGCTCAGAACTGACATATATTATCGGCATGAATATTGGGATCGATGCCCGGCCGGCAGAGCGGCCCGCGTCGCGCCATCGCGGGGTTGGAATGTACACGCGAAGGCTGTGTGAAGCACTGCTGGCGAAGAACCGGACGCTGGGGATGCCGCACCGCTTTGTGCTGGCCGGATCCAGCGGCGCGCAGATGGGGGCAGACGGAGTATCCGTGCGGCCGCTGCCGTCGATCCGGAAACCTTCGCGCCTGCAGTGGGTCCTGGATCGATGGGCCCTGCCCCGCTTTCTCCGGGACGAGCGCCTGGACATTTTTCACGCCATGGAATTTACTTCGATTCCATCCTCGTCCCGAAGCAGAATCATTGCGCACGTGCATGACATGATTCCCTTTGTATTCTGGGAAGAGTATTCGCGGCGTATTCCCGCCGACTATCGTTTGGCGCTGCGCCTGGCCCGGCGGAGGGTGCACCATGCAGATCGCATTATTACCGGATCGGAGCATTCCAAGAAGGACATCGCCCGGATGACTGGCTATCCCGAGAGCCGGATACGCGTCGTCTATTTTGGGCCCGGGGGCATCGTCGACAGCGCCGGTCACGCGCCGGGCGTGAAGGAAGCAGAGCCTCCGTCGCCTGCCGCGCGGTCGACGCTTGGCGGGCGCCCTTACTTCATTTACGTGGGCGGAACCGATTTCCGCAAGAATGTCGCTTTTCTGGTTCGCTCTTTTGGTTTGCTTGCGGCCCGTTTCCCCGAGGTGAGGCTGATCCTGGTCGGCGAGACGTTTTTGACACGGGGCCTGCCGGAAGTCGAGGATATCTACCGCGAGATTGAACATTATCGTTTGAGCGAGCGCTTGTTCCTGCCCGGGTTTGTGGATGCCGGGCGGCTTCGGCACTTGTATGCAAATGCGGCGGCTCTGGTGTTTCCTTCCTTGTACGAGGGCTTCGGGCTGCCGGTTCTGGAGGCGATGACGCTGCGGGTCCCGGTGATCGCCGGCCGCGCATCGAGCATTCCGGAAGTCCTGGGAGACGCCGGAGTCTATTTTGATCCCCGGCAAGAGGACTCGCTGGTCGCGGCCATGGAAGCCATTCTTGTCAATCCATCCCTGCGCCAGGACCTGATCGCGCGGGCGGAAAGCCGCGCAAAGCAGTTCTCCTGGCAGAGCGCCGCGGAGGCGGTCTTCCGCATATACGAGGAATTGCGATGATGGCGTCTGAAAGAATCCCGAGCCGTGGTGACGGCGTCGTCAGTCAAACCGGCCGAGGTTGGTTCGATATATGAGCGCGCCGAAACCCGACGCACGCCGGTTTGTCATTCTGGATCGGGACGGCACGCTGAACGTGGAACGGCAGTATCTGGCTGATCCCGAAGAACTGGAACTGCTGCCCGGCGTCATTGAAGGCTTAAGATATTTGCGCGATCTCGGTCTGGGACTGGTGGTGGTCACCAACCAGTCCGGCGTCGCCCGCGGCTATTTCGATTCGGAACGAGTCGATCAGGTTCATTGGCGCCTGAAGCGGCTGCTGCAGGGGTATGGAATCTCGCTGGACGCATTGTATTTTTGCCCGCACGCTCCGGGCGACGGCTGCTCCTGTCGCAAGCCGGCGACGGGTCTGGTCGAGCAGGCCGCCGGCGAGTTGAGCTTCGACCCGGCGCATTGCTTCGTCATTGGGGACCAGCTTGCGGATGTGCAACTGGGAAAGGCGCTGGGTGCGGTCACTTTCCTGGTGACCACCGGCTACGGCGCCCAGACGCGGGCGAACCCGGAGGCGAACGCCGACTTTGTGGTCGACAGCCTGGTTCAAGCGGCGCGCTTGATCGAGACGCTGCTGCCCTCCCATAGCCGGCATCCGCAGCCGGAACCGTTGAGAATGGAGAACTCTATGCAGACCGATCAAAGCGTCAGCCGGATTCAAGCTTATTTGCTGGAGAGTGCCGACATCCAGCGCGCCACGGCAGAGGCTTGCGCCCCGGACATTGCCCGGGCGGCGGCTCTGATTGTGGCGTCGCTGGCCGGGGGAGGCAAGTTGCTGCTCTGCGGCAACGGGGGAAGCGCCGCCGATTGCCAGCACATGGCGGCCGAACTGGTTGGCCACCTGGCACGCGACGTCGGGCGTCCGGGAATGGCCGCCGTGGCGCTGACGACGAACAGCTCGCTTCTGACGGCGCATTGCAACGATGTCGGGTTTGACACGCTGTTTGCGCGGCAGGTGGAAACTTTGGGGAAACCGGGCGATGTCCTGATCGCGATCAGCACCAGCGGAAACTCCGAGAATGTCATCCAGGCCGCGCGCGTGGCGCGCGCCGCCGGGATCAGAGTTGTCACGCTCACCGGCCCGGCGGGAGCCCTTGCCGCATTGGCCGATGTTTCCATCCGGATACCCGGCGCTTCGACCCAGCACATTCAGGAAGCCCATCTTGCCGTGGAGCACCTCCTGTGTCATCTGGTGGAGCAAACCTTGTACCCGGCCGAACCCGGTGGTAGATGAAGTGGAAAAAGCTAAATTTGAGTCCGGGGTGGTCATCGGCGCGGGCGTGGTGGGACTTGCCATCGCCGCGGAGCTGAGCGCCTGCGGCTTGTGCCGGGAACTCTGGGTCATTGAAAAAGAGGAAGGCTTCGGAAGAGGCAGCAGCGCTCGCAACAGCGAGGTCATTCACGCGGGGATCTACTACCCCCCAGAGAGCCTGAAAGCGCGATTGTGCATTGAAGGCAGAGAACGGCTTTACGCGCTCTGCCGCCGGCATGAAATTCCCTGCTCTGCAATCGGCAAGCTGATTATCGCGGTTGAGAGCCGCGACATTGAAGACCTGCAGCATCTGCAGGAGAATGCCCGTTCTTGTGGTGTGACTCTCCAGGAGCTGTCGCTTCAAGAAGTGGCCCGCCTGGAGCCGTCGCTGCGATGCAGCGCGGCATTGTACTCTCCGCTCACCGGCATCATAGACTCTCACGCGCTGATGCGGTTTTTCTACCGGGAGGCGGTCCGCAACGACACGCAATTTGTATTCAACACGGCGGTCACTGCCATTGAAGGGCGAGGGGACCGGTATGGGATTGAGACCGTGGCGGCCAGTGGAGAGCCGTTCACGCTTGAGGCCGGGCTGATCATCAATGCCGCGGGCCTGCACAGCGATGAGATCGCCGGCCTGGCGGGGATGGACTACCGGCTACACTGGTGCAAAGGCTGCTATTTTTCGGTGAGCCAGGACAAGGCGGGCCTCTGTTCCCACTTGATTTATCCGGCGATCAGCAAAGGCTTCGCGGGTCTGGGGGTGCACCTGACGTTTGATCTGTCCGGGAGGATGAAGCTGGGTCCCGACGCGGAGTATATCGATCGTGTTGAAGATTACTCCGTTCCGGAACATCGCCGGGAAGCTTTCTGCGCCGCCGCCCGCTACCTGCCTTTTCTGCAGCCGGAAGATTTGAGTCCGGAGATGGCCGGCATCCGCTCAAAACTCCAGGGGCCGGGGGACCCGTTTGCAGACTTCGTGATTCGTCAGGACCGGCCCGGCTTTGTAAACTGTGTGGGCATTGAATCTCCCGGCCTGACCTCGGCGCCCGCCATTGCCGCCTACGTCAAGGGCCTGCTCACCGCGGCCTGAAGCAAGGTCCGTTGGGCGACTGTGGGA
>JACQGG010000058.1 GCA_016199665.1 Acidobacteriota bacterium
CCCCGACCCCCGACCCCCAATCCCTAAAACGTGATCTTGGCGCTCAGCAGGACCTGGCGGACGTCGGTCAGCAGGTCGGCCGTATTGCCGCCGAAAGCAGAATTGTTCATTCTGGACTCCGGATTCTGGAAATTATCGTGGTTCCAGAGGTTGATGAAGTCGCTGCGGACCTGGATCTTCCAGCGTTCAGCGACTGCCACTGTCTTTGCCAGGCTGAAGTTCCAGTTATGGTATGCCGGCCCCCGAAAGGTATTCCGGCCCAGGTTGCCGCCTCCCGACATGGAATTGACCAACGGCACGCCCTGCGCACTCAAAGGAGCAACGACGATGCCACCGCCGCTGATTGACGTTCTGAAGGTTCGCAGATTTCCCGTGACCGGGTCCGGAGTGAAAGCGCCGCCGGGATTGTAGTTGGGCCTTCCCGGGGGATTTGCCCCTCCGGCGGTCGTTCCCACGCTGTCAACCCCGGTGCGGATAGTAAACGGCTGCCCCGACTGCGCCTCCGTATAGCCGCTGATTTGCCACCCTGAAAAGACATGCCTCAGAAAAGGAGTGTTGGCGCCCGCCGCGCCAAACCAGGGGATATCGTACTGGTAATGCACGACAAAACGATGCGGCCTGTCAAACACCGACCGGCTCCATTCGTTCTTGAAGTTAAAAAAGTCCTGGGGGGTCTGCGGGCTGGACAGGGTGATGTCATTGACCGCCAGGGATTCGTCGTTGTCGCTGAAATTGGCGCTCCAGGTGTAGTTGGCCCCAAGCACCAGACCGCGGGAGAGTCTCTTGTCCAGGCGCAAAATCATGGCGTGATATTCCGCCAGGGCGCTGGATTCAATGAGCGTGCGCGCGCCCCAGTTTGGATTCACGCGGCGCTGCTGAGGCGTCAGGTTAAAAGCGTTCGGGTTGCCGGTGGCCACGACAGCCGCTGCCTGCTGGGGCGTCAGGACCGGAGGATTTCCCTGCCCCTGGCGGATCTGGTGGTACGACCGGTTGCCGGTGTAGCCGATCTCAAGGATGTAGTTGGAATGAAGCTGCCGCTGGACAGAAAGGCTCCAGAAATGAGTGGTGGGATTCTGAAGCTCGCTCGGCGCATTGGTAAAGGTGGCCAGCGGATTCAGGGTGACTACGGGTTGCCTCTGAAGCAGCGTGGGGAAGCGATCGAGGATATCGGCCTGATTGAAGGTGTTGACGACAACGCGCGGAAAGTTGCTCGCGTTGACCGTCAGAATGTTGTAAAACAGAACGTCGTAGGCCATGCCGACGCCGCCCCTGACTACCGTCTGGCCCTCTCCCAGCAGCGTCCCCATCCATCCCTCTTTGCGCCCGGGACTGTAGGCAAATCCGATTCTTGGCGCCCAGTTGTTCTTGTCTGGTTTCACCGGCAGCGGAACGCCCACGGCGGCAACCTCCGGACTGGAGGCGCCAAAAAATCCGAACGGGACGCCGGAGTACTCGTAGCGCATTCCCAGATTGAGGTTGAGATTCCGGGTCAGTCGGATATCATCCTGGAAGAAGTAGTACTGATTGGTCTGCCGGGCGTCGAAACTTGCGGTGTTGAGCGCCTGAGTCAACTGCTGGCCTCGATTGTTTACAAAGTCCGCAAGACTTGCGAACGTCCAGGTCCCCTTGCTGTCAAAATCCGCCCGGTTAAAGAGCTTGTTGTATCGGATGTCCAGGCCCATCTTGAACGACTGCCTCCCGCGCTGATACGTGGCAATGTCCTGCCACTGGAAAACATGGGAAACCCGCCCCTGTGGGAAGTTGGCCAGGCCCCCGATTACAAAATCGCTCCCAATGTTGACCGTCGAACTCTTGGGATCGTTTTCCGGGAAGTCCAAATCCCGGCCGATATAGGCGAATCGAAATTCGTTGATCAGGCGGGACGAAAAGTTGTGAATGTAGCTGGCTGCGTGGTTATGAGCCGCGATCGCCTGGGCCCCGGAGAAGCGATTTCCAAAACGAAGATTGCTCACCACGTCAGGCTGATTTCGCTTGTCCAGTTGATACCGGTAGTTGACGCTGTCGGCATCTGAGAATCGGTGGTCGGCGCGTCCCAGCGCATACCAGAAATCGTGAGGATTAGCCAGCGGGATGCGAATGGTTCCCACCTGGATCGGAACATTATTGATCGTAACATCTCGTATATTGTCGTAACGGGACACCTGCTTATGCACATCAGAGAGGAAGCCTAACGAGCCAAGGACCGCCTGTCGGCTCTGCTGTGACTGCCCCGATGCAAGGGGCACGGTTGACAGAGCGGCCAATCCCGCCGGTGTCGGGATATTAGCCGAGGTGGAGTTGCGCGCGTCGGGAGCTTCCCGGCGGCGATTTGCTTCAATCAGCCCGAAAAAGAAAGTTCGGTCCTTCATCACAGGGCCGCCGATATACCCGCCGGCCTGATTGTGGGTAAAGCGCGGAGACTTTGTCAGGCCGGCGCGTTTATTCAAAAGGCTCAACGGCTCAAGCGCGTTGCCGCGATAAAAGTCGAATACTCCGCCGTGAAGATCGTTACTGCCGCTCTTGGTGATGATGGAAATCTGAGCCCCACTGTTCCGGCCGAACTCGGCGGAGAAGGACTCGGTCTGCACCTGGAACTCGGCCACTGCTTCCGGTACCACGCGGGCGTTTTGGAGCGTGACGGACAGATCGTTGTTGTCGGTGCCGTCGATGAGGAAATTCGTGTTGCGGGCGCGCTGGCCGTTTACGGCAAATTCGTTGGACGCGGGAGCTCGCACCGCCGTCGGGGCGAGCAATGCCAGCCGCGTGACGTCTCGAAACGTGCCGCCATTGCTCAGGATCGGCAGTTCCGAAACAGCCTTTGCGTTTAATGTTCGCTCAATGGTCGCCGTCGCTTTGGCCAGTTCCACCCCGGGAGGCGTTCCCACAACTTCTACCATCGTTGATTCTGAGCCGATGATCAGCGAATGATTGATGACCACTTCCCGGGCCGGACCGACGACAATGTCGTTGACCCGGTGCGCCTGGAAACCGCTCATCTTGAATTCAACCGAGTAGGTCCCCGGCTCGACGGCCACAAAGCGATAAATCCCCTCCTCGTTAGTCAGCGTCTGCTGGCGGATGTTGGTGCCGGCATTCGTGATGCTCACTTCCGCGCCCGGAACAAAAGCCCCGCTCTGATCGGTGACGGTTCCCGAAACGAAACCGCGGGTTAGCTGGGCTTGAAGTACGGCCATATGCAACGGCAACACTACGGAAATAACCAAAATCGGAATGAGCAGGTATCGATACGGTGTTTTCATGTGGCGCCTCCTGATAAAGTCAAGTTCCGAATTGGCGCCTCGAAGCGTGATTGAGGCGCAAAAGGGTCGGTTTCATGAATGCCATTACAGAGGGCAATCCATATCAGATCGTCAGCTCCGGCAAGGGGCGCCTTTGCCCCTCTAACAGAGCCCGTTTTGCAAGAAGCAACGTTCATGCCAACAGTTTATACCGGGGAGTCGTAATCGTAAACCTATGTGCGATCAATGAACTAAAGGGAGTAGGCCGACGGCTTGGCGTCGGCCCTTCTCCAAACCTGTCTTGACATTTTGGATTTTGTTCAAGAACATGGAACTCGGGGGCAGTGGCCCGATCCAGGGCGGTTTCCGGAGGCAAGAAATCACAAACTGGGAATCACCAACCAGAACAGAAGCCAATTCGGTCCCCGACATCCGGCACACTGGCACACTCCGTTTCCTGCTTGGAGCATTTCACACAACGACCTTATAATGAGTTGCTTAGAGCGAAACTAATCCCAATGCTGGCAACCATCCGGGAAGCAATTGAGGATATCGGCAACGGCCGCATGGTTATTGTGGTCGATGACGAGGACCGTGAGAACGAAGGCGACCTGACCATGGCTGCCGAGAAAGTGACTCCGGAGGCGATCAATTTTATGGCCCGCTACGGCCGCGGCCTGATCTGTCTGCCGATGACGCCGGAACGGCTCGCCCAGTTGGAGATCCCATTGATGGTTTCCAGGAACAGCTCCCGTTTCGGGACGGCCTTCACTGTTTCCATCGAGGCCCGCCGCAACGTGTCAACCGGAATTTCCGCGGCGGATCGCGCACAGACGATTCTCACCGCCGTGGATCTTGCCAGCAAACCATCCGATCTGGTCATGCCCGGACACGTCTTCCCGCTCCGGGCCGAGCCGGGCGGAGTCTTGAAGCGCGCCGGGCAAACGGAAGCTGCCGTCGATCTGGCGCGCATGGCGGGCCTGCTCCCTGCGGGAGTCATCTGTGAGATCATGAATGACGACGGCACGATGGCCCGGCTGCCGGAGCTTGAGAAGTTCGCCGGGCGGCACGGCCTGAAGATTGTTTCGGTGGCAGACTTGATCCGCTTCCGGATCCAGACCGAAAAATTTGTGCGCGAAGTGGCGGACGCCGGCATGCCGACTGAATTCGGGGACTTTCGCGTCAAGGCCTTCGTCAACGAGCTGGACCAGAAAACCCATCTGGCTCTCATCTGTGGAGACACATCCGGCAGCGAACGGGAACCGGTGCTGGTGCGCATGCAATCGCAGTCGACCATGTCGGATGTCTTTCACTCGCTGCGAAGCGACAGCGGCGAGCAGCTCCGACGCGCCTTGGCCTTGATCGGGCAGACAAAACGGGGCGTGCTAGTTTACCTGCGGCAGGAGGGGAGAGGGATTGGCCTGGTCAACGAAATCCGGTCTTACACGCTGCAGGATCAGGGGAAGGACACGGTTGAAGCCAACATGGAACTGGGGTTCCAGCCCGATCTCCGGGATTATGGCGTTGGAGCGCAGATTCTAAACAGCCTTGGACTCCGCAAGATTCGCCTGCTCACCAACCATCCCAAGAAAGTGATCGGGCTGGAAGGCTATGGCATTCAAATTGTGGAGCAGGTTCCGCTTGAGATTACTCCTTCGGAGTACTCCGAACGGTATCTTCGCACCAAGAAGGAAAAGCTGGGACACCAGCTTAGCAATCTCTAGCCCAAGTTCGTCACGGAACCGCGAGCGTCAGCAAGCGGAGGGGAGATTGGAACTCGCTTCCTCCATGAAATCAACGCCGAACGCGACACCAGCCCGCTTTTCTCACAGGTTTTCGTGACGTCTCAACCCACTATCGACCTCCGAAGCGACACCGTCACACAGCCGACACCCGCCATGCGTCGCGCCATGGCGGCGGCGCGAGTCGGCGACGACGTCTACGGGGAAGATCCCACCGTCAACAGGCTTCAGGAGCGGGCCGCCGACATCTTCGGCAAGCAGGCCGCCCTGTTTGTTCCCACCGGCACGATGGGAAATCAGATCGCGGTAAAGCTGCACACGTCTCCCGGAGAGGAAGTGATCATTGAAGAGCGCGGACACATGTTCAACTACGAGATGGCCATGATGGCCGCCTTCTCCGGGGTGCTGGCGCGGCCGGTCGCGGGACGCCGTGGAATTCTGGACTGGGAGGCGATCGAGAAGGCAATCCATCCGGAGATCTACTACTACGCGCGCACCGGCCTGATCACACTGGAAAACAGCCACAACATGGCGGGAGGGACCGTTTACTCGTGCGTCCAGGGGGAGGCTGTCTGCGGGCAGGCGCAGGCTCGAGGTATTCCGGTGCACCTGGACGGCGCGCGCATCTTCAACGCGGCCGTGGCCCTCGAGACCTCGGTACGGTCGCTGTGCGAGCCTTTCGATACGGTCATGTTCTGCCTGTCCAAAGGCCTGTGCGCACCGGTTGGAAGCATGCTGCTGGGATCAAAGGATGCGATTGAGGAGGCGAGGAAGTTGCGCAAAATGCTGGGAGGCGGGATGAGGCAGGCCGGAGTGCTGGCGGCCGCAGGACTGATTGCCCTGGAGGAGATGCCCCAGCGCCTGCATGAGGATCATGAGACAGCCCGTCGTCTGGCTCGTGGGCTTGCCGCCATAGCCGGGCTTTCCGTCGATCCGGAGGCGGTGCAGACCAACATCGTGATTCTTGACATTGAACCGGTGGCGGCAACCGCGGAGAAAATTCTTGCCAGGCTCAAAGAGAGAGGAATCTTAATGGGGTGGGTCGGGCCACAAACCATTCGGGCAGTCACACACGCGGATGTCAGCCTCCAGGATATCGAGCTCGTCCTGGCCGCAACGCGCGAGATTCTGGGAAAATAGCGCTCAGCCGCCAGCTTTCGGCCATCAGCTTTCAGCCGTCGGCTCTCGGCCTTCGGCGTTCGGCCGTCAGCCTTCAGCCTTCAGCCGACAGCCAATCGTTACCGGCCGCGACCGAAAGGTGTGGGCAGGCAACTCGGTGATTCATGTTGTCCGCTTGCTGGCGGGCGGGTTGCCCCCATGGTGTCCCGCTTGGGTCCGAACCGCCTTC
>JACQGG010000059.1 GCA_016199665.1 Acidobacteriota bacterium
AGCGGCGCGGAATTTCAATGAGTTAGCGCGCCGCTTGCTCACGCGCGCGGCTCTGTGACGAACTTGGGCTAAAGCTCTGCGGGCACCGGATCATCTTCTAATGAAGAATACCAAACTTGATCCGCGGAAAAACCTTGACCGTGAATAGCCGCCAACTAACTGGAGATCGATGAACTCACCCGAGGCAGTGCCATTCTACGAAGTCAGTTCGCATGCGTATTGTAGCCATACTGGCCACTTATAACGAAGAGCGGTTCATTAGCATTTGTCTGGAGAGTCTTCGCCGACAGGGTGTGGATATCTATCTCATCGACAACGAATCCGAAGATCGCACGGTAACCCTTGCTGAACGCTATCTAGGTCGAGGGCTGATCGACATCGAGACATTGCCGCGCCGTGGGATCTATAGCTGGCGACCCATACTTGAACGCAAGGAACAACTCGCAGCCACGCTCGAAGCGGACTGGATTATGCATGTCGACGCCGACGAGATTCACCTCCCGCCGCGCTCCGGTTCCACAATCGCGCGAAGTCTAGCAGAGGTTGAAAAGCAGGGCTATAACGCGGTAAATTTTATGGAATTCACTTTTGTCCCTACACTCGAAGCACCGGATCACGACCACCCCCAATTTCAGAAGACGATGTGCTGGTACTACCCGTTTCTGCAGGCCTTTCCCAGCCGACTAAATGCCTGGAAGCGGCAGCCTGACCCGGTAGAATTGGCCTGGTCGGGGGGGCACGTGGTGCGCTTTCCGGGTCTGCGCATGTACCCAGAGCCGTTCCCTATGCGTCACTATCTCTTTCTCAGCGTACCGCACGCAATCCGTAAATACATTCGGCGCAGCTACGATCCGGCGGAGGTTTCGGCCGGATGGCATCACAATCGGGTCAATCTAAGCGCTGAGGCTATTACGCTGCAAAGTCAGTCGGAACTCCGTTTTTCCCTCTCCGACCACCAGCTCGATCCGAGCCACCCCTACAAAGAACACCCCCTCTTTCGCCAACACCCGGGGCGCACTCCAAGCCGAAGCTAAGGCGAGTATCGGGGAATCTCACGACCTGGGACTCTCGCGCAAGCGGTCGACGTAACTCAGGCCGTTCGGGATATCCTTATATTGTTAGGAAAATCAAGGTAAGATGGAGGAATCTATGGCAAAACAAGTGCAGCGCAATGGCCAACTCGAAGCGGCCGTGGCAACTCTGATCAACAACCAGGCCCAGTTCATGGGCGCGGTTCAACGGATTGACGCGCGCCTCGCAAACATCGAAATGCTTCTGATTCGCCACGAGCAGACCTTGGCCGAACTGCCCGAGGCGATCCGGCAGAAGGTCGGATTCAAGCCCAGCCGGTAAGCCGCAACAAACTTCAGACCCCTTTCTTCATGGGCGGGGCCTTTTTGTAAAAGAAAAAAGGCCAGTAGTCAAGAGGCAGGTCACCGAAAGAACGACGCCGACACTGCACGCCAAAATAACGCCGGGCGCCGCCGCTGCGACAAGTTTTTCTGGCCCGGCACGCACCGCGAGCGTATTGAGGCGTTCCTGCAGCGGTGCCAGCACAAAGACGCCGATTAGCTTGTTCCCCGCTCCCTGTCCCCGGTTTCCAATAACCCTACCTTGATACCACCCCTCGCAGACCTTCGCCTTCACCGGCCGGCTCGCCGATCGTCTGGATGCAACTGTTATTGACACCCTCCGGCTGGTACACGAGATAAACCGGCCTTTCGTTGCGCAGCATGTCAACGACATCGGGCAGAGCGGTGCGCCTGTAATACAGGTGATAGATACCGCCCACGTCTTGAGCCTGCGGAAGCGGGCCAGAGACGCCGTTGAACTCTAATGAGCCAACTTGCCTCCCATCTCTGTCGTAAACCTGGACCGCAACTTCTGCAGCACCAGGGTCCTGTTCCGTCCGGGTCGAGAAGATGCGGCAGGCGTAGCTCCTGACCTCAATCGTGACTGATGGCATGATGAAATCTCCTTTCGGAATCGGCACTGAGCGGCACGATCCCAGATGAGTTGGTAAATAAAAATTAACGGCGTCAATTATGCCACACTTTCCCTCCCCGCGGATGCTCACCGGACGCTTACTTCTGGCACGTTCGGCAGTAGTAGGTGGTTCGCTGCCCTTGCCGAAGAGTCTTAAGGACAGCGCCGCAGCGTGGGCATTGTCCATCGCGCCCGCGATGGGGTAGCAGATAGCTGTCCGGATATCGCTCCATCTGCGAGCAAAGGCGGATCGCCTCCCGCAGGACCTCCTTCATGCTGTGGAAGATTCGTTCCCACTCAACCCGCTTGAGCGACGCAGGGCGGCGGCGCGGATGGATTCGGCTCTGGAAAAGAATTTCGTCCGCATAGAGGTTGCCGATGCCTGCAATCAACCTTTGGTTCATCAAGGCTTGTTTGATCGGCTGGCTGGAGCGCCTCACGATCTCGGACATTGCATCCGGTCCATTGATTTCAGAGAGCGGATCAGCTCCGAGAATCCTGATACGGTCGAGTTCCGTCAGATCCGCCACCCACCAGATGCCTCCAAACCGGCGGGAGTCGACAAAGTGCAATGCGCCGTGGTCGAACCTGAATGCAGCCCGGGAGTAAGGCGGCTGGCGCAGCCCCGACCGGGAGAACTGCAGCGATCCGGTCATGCCAAAGTGTATGACCATACAGGCGCCCGCTTTGGTCCCGGACGCAGCGTCCCGTCTTGCATCCAGATAGGCAATCAGATACTTCCCCCGCCGTTCGGTCCGGGTGAACGTCCTGCCAACCAGCCGATGCCGGAGTTGCCCGCCACTCCAGTCCGGAAAGATCCTCCGATCCGACACAATGACACCGCGGATCGGTTTGCCGACAGCAAGGCGGCGGAAATAGCAGCGGTACGTTTCGACTTCAGGCAGTTCAGGCATCAAGGACCCACAATGCATTCAGCAATCCGAGCCATCACCGCAACGTGCGTATCGCCCGAATAACTACCCGCTTGCGTCCGAACCGCGACGGTCACAGAGCGGCGAGAGGAATGGGACTCGGCTACTCCCAGAGTTTACAGGCAGACTGGAATTAATTGAGCGCCAGATAAGCGACAGTCTCCCCGCCGCTCCTTCACCCCGCTTGGTCACAGAACCGCGCGCGCCAGCAAGCGGCGCGTGACCTTTTGGAATTTATCACGGTCCGGGAGTAGTCGACCCGCAGTCTCCCCGCCGCTCCTTCACAGTCGCGGTTCGGTGACGGACTTGAGCCAACGGTCGCGGTTCCAAAAATAACGCTCTTCGAACAGCCGGGATTGGCGGGTCTGCCGAACCCGCCTGCCGCGGCTTAACCCGGTTGCCATCCTTCGGCCTGCCCACTCAAATTCGCCTGAAATTTCTCAAAATTTCAGGCAGTCCCAGGCGAAACAGAACCGGGCGGCCGTGCGGGCAGGTGGTGGGATTTTCAGTGCGATAAAGCTCGTCAAGCAGCCACTGCATCTTCTCCGGACTCAGCGGAGTATTGATCTTGATGGCGGCGCGGCATGCCATGGAAACGGCGATCCTCTTGCGGATCTCGATCACGTCGCCTTTCCGGTCAGCAGGATCCAAACCCTCCAGAATCTCCTTCACGATCAGATCCACATCGGCATCCCGGGCAACCACGGGCGCCGCCTGAACGACGATATCTCCGCCATAGGCCTCCGATTCAAACCCCGAGGCGTTCAGCTCCGGCAACAGGTACCCGATCAGTCCGCGCCGGGCTGCGGGAACCGGGATGGTGCGGGGCGTCAGCAGTCTCTGAACCGGCACCTCTTTGCGCTGCATTTGCGCCAGCGACTGGTCATAAAGGATGCGCTCGTGGGCCACGTGCTGATCCACCACGAAAAGTCCCAGGCGGTCGGAGGCGACAATAAAGCTGTTCAGGAATTGTCCCATCGCGCGCGGAGGCTCCGACGTCCTCATATCCGCCACAGACTGGAATACCTCGCCGGGCCATGCCAGATGATCCTCGGGGACTGCCGCGCCGCTGACTTCACAACGCCCGCTCATGGGGACCTGTTGTCCGAGGGCGTCCCCTTCCCGGTATGGCGCCTGGTACGCCAGAGCCGCCTGGTTCTCCGCTCGCGCCGAAAAAGGACCCAACGGAGGGTAGGGCCGGATTTCCCTTCCCTCACCGGAAGGGAGCGCAGAATCGACTGGGTACTCGGGAACAGACGGATGGGTCAACAAACCTTTCTCAATCGCCGAGCGAATCAACCCGAACAAAGCCGAACCGTCGCGAAAGCGTATCTCGGTCTTGGCGGGGTGAACGTTGACATCGATCTCATCGGGCGAAACCTCGACAAACAACAAAATCACCGGGAATGTTCCAGAGGGAATAAGCTGGCGGTAGGCCGCCGCCACCGCCGAGCTGATCGTCTTGTCGCGCACCATGCGCCCGTTGACAAAGAAGAACTGCGAGTACCGGTTGCTCCGCTGCTCATGCGGCAGCGAGGCAAGCCCGTACACGCGCAGCCGCCCGCGAGTCTCGTCCAATGGAACCAGATTATCGAGGAACTGCCGCCCATAAACCTCCAGGACGCGGTCCCCGATTTCCGGCACGGGCGGCGCGGAAAAGAGGTTGCCACGCTCGTTTTCCACTTCAAAATGAATTTCCGGGTGGACGATCGCATACTGAGCGACCAGCCGCATGCAATGGGACAGTTCGGTGGCGGGCGCCTTGATGAATTTCTTGCGCGCAGGGACGTTGAAGAACAGGTCCTGAACGTCCACTTCCGTTCCTTCCGGCCAGCCCGACTCGCGAATCGCAACCACCCGGCCCCCCTGGACGACAATTTCCGTACCGCTGCCGGCCGGCTCGCGGGGGCGGGTCTTCAGGCTGAGCCGGGAAACAGAGGCGATCGACGGGAGCGCTTCCCCGCGAAAGCCCAGGGTGCGGATACTGTTCAAATCCTCGATCTGCCGGATCTTGCTGGTCGCGTGCCGCGAAAATGCCAGCTCCGCGTCGGCCCGGTCCATGCCGATGCCGTTGTCGCGCACGCGGATGCGCTGCCGCCCCCCGCCTTGCAACTCCACTTCAATGCGAGTGCTGGCCGCGTCGATGGCGTTCTCAATCAGCTCCTTGAGCACCGACGCCGGCCGCTCCACCACCTCTCCGGCCGCGATCTGGTGCGCGACGGTTTCAGAAAGAACCTGAATGCGGCTCATGCGTGGCGGACCCTCTCCGGATCAAGCGTCAATTTTCAGATGAAGCTCTTTCAGTTGCTCCGCGTCGACTTCGGAAGGGGAATCGGTCATCAGGCAGGAGGCCCTCGCCGTCTTGGGAAACGCAATAACCTCGCGAATCGACTTCTCACCCGCCAGGAGCATGACCATGCGGTCCAGGCCAAGCGCGATTCCCCCGTGCGGCGGGGTTCCGTACTGCAGCGCTTCCAGGAAAAATCCAAACTTCTTGTCCGCTTCCGCCGGCGTCAGGCCCAGCGCTTTAAACACCTGTCGTTGAACATCCTGACGGTGATTTCGGAGGGATCCGCCGCCGATTTCCGTTCCATTGAGCACCAAGTCGTAAGCCCTGGCGCGAACCTTGCCGGGTTCCGACGCGAGCAGATCGACATCGCTGTCGGCGGGACTGGTAAATGGATGGTGGCAGGCGAAGTACCTCTTCTCCTTCTCATCATATTCCAGCAGCGGAAAATCATGCACCCACAGGAAATGCTGCTGTTCCTCCGGAATGAGTCTTTCCTGGCGCGCCAGCAGCAGGCGCAACGCTCCCAGACTCTCCTCTACGACCCGCGTCCGGCCCCCGATCAGCAACAGCAGCGAGCCGTCGGCGGCGCCGGCTTTCTGCACCACATTCTCCAGCTCGCTGCGGCTGACCGCTTTGGGCAGCGAGCTTTTCAGACCCTCTTCCCTCTTTATCCAGGCCAGCCCGCTGGCGCCAAGCTGCTTCACATACTCGCCAAGATCGTCCGTCTGTTTTCGCGAATACGCAGCCCCTCCCGCCAATGAAATGCATTTGACAGAGCCGCCCGACTGAACCGCTTCCTGGAAGCCTCGAAACTGGCTGGCGGCGAACTGCCGGCTCACGTCGGCCAGTTCCATACCGAAACGGGTGTCCGGCTTGTCGGAGCCGTAGCGGGCCATCGCTTCGCCGTAGGTAATGCGCCTGAAAGGCGCAACCACGGAGATTCCAGCCACGGCAAATATCCGGCTCATCATCTGTTCAACCAAATCAAACAATGTTTCCGGCTGCATAAAGGACATCTCGATGTCCACCTGAGTGAACTCCGGCTGTCGATCCGCACGGAGATCCTCGTCGCGGAAGCAGCGGACAATCTGAAAGTATTTGTCAAAGCCGGAGACCATCAGCAGTTGCTTGAAAAGCTGCGGCGACTGTGGCAGGGCAAAGAACTTCCCCGTGTGCAGCCGGCTTGGCACAAGGTAGTCGCGGGCTCCTTCGGGCGTCGATTTGGTCAGCACCGGAGTCTCCACCTCAAGAAAGCCCCGTTCGTTGAGGAATTGACGAATACTGAAGGTCACCTGGTGTCGCAACCGCATGTTTCTTTGGAGCCTGCCGCGGCGCAGATCCAGATAACGATACTTCAACCGCATATCCTCGGAGGCCTGCGAGTCTTCATTGATCGGAAACGGCGGCGTCTTGGCGCTGTTTAAGATCCGGATCGCGCCGGCAAGCACTTCAATCTCTCCCGTGGGGATCGCCGGATTAACTGTTTCAAGCGAGCGATGCGAGACTTGGCCCTGGACGCCCAGAACATATTCGGGCCGGATCTGCTTGGATTTTTCCAGAAGGTCTTCGGCTCCCCCGGCGCGCACCACGACCTGCGTGATCCCTTGCCGGTCACGCAGGTCGATAAAAACCAGGCCGCCCAAATCCCGGATCCGGTCCACCCAGCCGAACAAGGTGACCCGGGTTCCCGCCGCGCCCACTCCCAGTTCGCCGCAGGAATGGGACCGCCTCCAGTGACCCATCGAGTCCAGCGTCACATTCGTTTCCCTCTTATTCACGGGTTCGAATCCAGCCCAGCAGAGATTCGATATCCGACGAGATCGCCGTCTGCGAGCCGGTTCGCATGTTCCTGCACTGTATTTCCTTCCGTTGCAGCTCATCCAGGCCAAAGATGAGGGCAAAAGGGATTCCCAATCGGTCGGCCTGCCGCAGTTGCGCCTTGAGACTTCTGCTCTCAAACTCCAGGAACGTCGGTACGCCCTGGCGCCTCAACCTGGCAGCCAGGGCGACGGCATATTCGGAGCATTCCGGGCCTAGAGGCGCCAGATAGATCTGCAGTCTTCCTCCGGAATAATCCTTTTCCGGCAAAGCCAGAACGAACCGCTCCTGGCCCAAAGCAAAGCCAAAGCCGCAAACCTCCGGCCCTCCGATGCATTGGGACAAGCCATCATAGCGGCCGCCGCCCACCAGGGCATTCTGGGCCCCCAGATGGTCGCTGGTGATTTCAAAAGTGGTCTTTTCGTAATAGTCCAGCCCGCGGACCAGCCTGGAGTTGATCTGATAGCGAATCTCCTGCTTCTCCAGAGCTTTTCGCACTGCCAAAAAGTGATCCCGGCAGACCTCACAGAGGGAGTCCACAGTTGAGGGAAGCGTATTGATATACGGCTGGTCTTCCTCCACCTTGCAATCGAGCACGCGCAGCGGGTTGGTCGCAGCGCGGCGATTACAGTCGCCGCACAGGCGCGGCAGGATGCCGGCAATCTTTTCGCGCAAGGCGGCAAGATACTGCGGCCGGCACTGATGGCAGCCGATCGAATTAATCTGCACCTGATAGGAGAGGATCTCCACTTCTTGCAGGAACTGAACCAGCATTTCTATCACCTCGGCGTCGACGTCGGGGCTGTCCGAGCCAAGGACTTCCGCCCCGATTTGATAAAACTGCCGAAAGCGTCCCTTCTGGGGGCGTTCGTAGCGAAACATCGGCCCCATGTAGAACAATTTGGTGGCGCCGGAACCGGCAAACAGGTTGTTCTCAATGCAGGCCCGCACCACCGGCGCCGTCCCCTCCGGGCGCAGCGTCAGCGATTTTTCACCCTTGTCGATGAACGTGTACATCTCCTTCTGCACTATGTCCGTTTCCGTACCAATGCTGCGGGAAAACAGCTCGGTTTCCTCGAAAATCGGAGTGCGTATTTCCGAATAGCCGTAGCGCGCAAAGAGGTCGCGGGCCTTCTGCTCCAGAAACTGCCATTTCTCAATCTGGCCGGGCAGGAGATCCTGCGTACCTTTTATCCGATGGATCATTTCTTGCCTGGGACGCAGCCAAACGCCGGAGGATTCAAGTGCGGCCAACCGCGCTCGAAGCTCCAGCGGTCGGCGCCGGGTCATCTTCCAACCCCCTGTTCAACGAACAAAATCGTCATTATAGCAGGACCCTGGTGCGGAATCGCCAGATCGGCGCTTATCCGCTGATCTTGACTTTACCCGGGGCCGGCGCGGGAAACGCTCCGCCCAAACTCCGCGGCCTCCGCCTCTTGGCGCGGCCATCTTGCGCCAGAATGAGACGCTTAGGCTTCAGAGGCTGAAAGCTGACTACTGAAAGCTGAAAGCTCGTGCCGATCTCGTCCGGAAAATTTCAAATATGTTTGGTTAGGCATTGACAACCTGCTCTGATCTCTCCCACAATGACCGCAATCCCGGATCAGTCGGATCCAAAGCTGTTATGACCGGCGTTATTTGTGTCTTTTGGAAGAAGGAGACTCTCATGATAACAAGGCGTTTTGTGGTGATGGCGGCCCTCACGAGTCTGGCGCTGTTGTATGTTCGGCCGGAGGTTTCCGGGCCTGCTGCTTTGGAGGGTCAGGTCAGCTCGACGGAAGAAGGCTTCATGGAGGGCGTGCTGGTCAGCGCCCAGCGAGCCGGCTCCACGGTTAGCGTGACGGTGGTGAGCGATGCGCAAGGTCGCTACAACTTTCCCCAGAACCGCCTGCAGCCGGGCCGGCACTTTTTGAGCATCCGGGCGGTCGGCTATGAGTTGAATGAACCACGAGAGGTGGAAGTTACGGCACAGACAACCCGGCTCGATGTGAAACTGCACAAGGTGCAAAACCTCGCGCCGCAGCTCACCAACGCGGAATGGCAACTGAGCATGCCCGGCACAGACGAACAAAAGCGCCTTTTGCTGAACTGCCGCGGCTGCCACACTTTTCAGCGCATTGTATCCTCTCGCCACACCCCAGACGAATGGATGGAGATCCTCCCGCAGATGAACGATTACTACGTCCCGGGACGCCGCCAACGCCCGCGCGCCGACGGAGGGAGTCTATTCGGGGGTAATCTCGGCATGGAGCAGATGGCCGGAAGTCCGGAAAAATTAAGAATTCGGGCCGAATATTTGAGCTCCATCAACCTGAGTTCAGTTTCCAGGTGGGAATATCCGCTCAAAACGCTGCCCCGTCCCAAGGGACGAGCGACGCGAGTGATTATCACCGAGTATGATCTGCCGCGCCCGGACGGCGAGCCCCACGACGTGATGACCGACTCGACGGGGATGGTCTGGTATTCCGATTTCAAGAAAGACATCATGGGGAGACTTGACCCAAAGACAGCCGAAACCGTCGAATACCCGACTCCCACGCCCAAGCCGAGCAACGCGCAAGGTATTAATGATGTGGAGCTGGACAAAGACGAAAACATCTGGCTTGGCACCATGCGTCAAGGCTCCTTTGTGAGATTCGACAGGAAGACGGAGAAGTTCCAACTGTGGCGCCTCCCCAAGGAAGTGGACAACGATCGGTCGCAACTGGCGATGGTAAACCCGCGGCAGTCGCACGTGGACGGGAAGGTATGGTCGAACAACGTGGGGCGCCGGGGCATCCAGCGGTTGGATGTCTCGTCAGGCCAGATTGATACGGTCAACCCCTACGAGGAACTGTACCAGCGGGTGGGCAAAACCGTGACGCACTCCGTTTACGGCATCGCGGTCGATTCGAAAAACAACTTGTACTTCATGGACCATGGCGGCGAAGAATACATTGGAAGGGTGGATGCAAAAACCTTGAAGGTCACACTCTGGCCAACCCCTACCCCCCATTCGGCTCCTCGCCGGGGCCAAATGGACTCTCAGGACCGGCTCTGGTTTGCCGAGGACCACGCCAACAAGATCGCAATGTTCGATCCCCGAACAGAAAAGATCCAGGAATGGACTCTTCCCACTCCATGGACCAACCCCTACGATGTGATGCTGGACAAAAACGGCGAAGCATGGACCGGGGGGATGAGCACCGATCGAGTCGTGCGGCTGGATCCAAAGACCGGGCAGTTCACGGAGTATCTCCTTCCCCGGTCCACCAACATTAGGCGGGTGCATGTGGACAATTCCACCACTCCGGTGACTTTTTGGGTAGGCAGCAACCACGGCTCTTCGGTCATCAGGCTGGAGCCGCTCGACTAGCGAAAGGGCGCGTACCTGTGGAGACGCGCCTGGCGCGTCTCCACAAGTTGCAGTGGCCCGGACGCGGCGCCGGCCACGAGTGCTAAAAGCTGACCTTTAAGCCAAATTGAATCTGCCGTGAGGTGGTCGTCGTCGCCGTCAGACGTGCAGCGGAAAGCGCCGGGACTCCGCTAGCGTTAAAAATGTTGAGAAGTCCGGTTCCCGGAGGCCTGGGCGCCTGGAAGTTGGCGCGATTAAAGATATTGAAAAACTCAGCCCGAAAACTCACATTTCCCGTCTCAGCAACAGAAAAATCCTTCCGCAGAGAGAAATCAAAGTCAATCAGACCGGGACCGATGATTGTGTTTCTTCCCAAGTTGCCGTAGAAGCCAGGCGTTGCCGCCTCGAAGGAAGAAATATCAAAATAGCCGTCGGCATTTTGAGGATGGACAGGATTAGAATCGGCTCCCGGGCGGAGGTTAGGCCGTTCGCCGGACGTGACCGTATCCCGATTGCGATCCCCGGCAACTCCCACAGAAAAAGGCGCGCCTGAGGCCAGTTTCACGATCCCGCCCAGATTCCACCCCTGCACCAATTGTCCCGCCACGCCCGCCAAACTCCCTCCTGCAGGAAGCTCGTAATTGTAGCTGGCCGAGAAATTGTGCTGCGCGTCAAAATCCGAACGCGCGTTATCCCGGCTCCGGTCGAAGAGATCGTAGGACTGGGTTATCGTTGCGCCAAACGTGTTTGCGCGCGCCAATGACATCTGATCCATGGATTTTGAAAAGGTATAAGACACTTGGAATTGAAGCCCGCGGCTCAGGTTCTTGCTCAACCCAGCCAGCAGCGCATCATAATGACCCGTGGCATCGACATTCCAAACCACCATGTCTGAAAAATTCCTGTTGGGCCTTGCCAGCCCCGCCCGAAAGAACTTTTGCCCATTTATGATTTCCGGGGTCGGGACATTGACCTGTCGCGGCCGTATCAGCTTAACGTGTTTGGCCCCCGCATAACCCACCGTGATCACCAGGTTGGGCGCAATCTCGCGCTGGATATTCAAGTTATACTGCATGGAGTAAGGAGTGCCGAAATCGTAGTTGATCGTCCTTGCAGTCGGTATGGAGCCTCTCAGCACTTCCTCGGACATGAACGGAAACGGCACTGGGTCCCCCAAGCTGCGTTGCACAACGCCGATTGGAGAAAAAGGCGTTGCGAACAGAATCGTGGCCTGGATGACGTCCAGAATGAC
>JACQGG010000060.1 GCA_016199665.1 Acidobacteriota bacterium
CTGGCACATCCTTCACGGCGAACAACCGGTGCGGCGTGCGGGACGCCGGCCCGCGAAGTACTTCTACAACCCGCCCGGCCCTGTCGCCGAGGGCGCTACACCGGCCGGCATCGCGATTGAACTCAAGCTGGACAACCTCATTCGCACGCGCCTCAAGCAGTGGAGGAAGGAAGGATGGCAGGGGGCGACAGGGACGACCCACGAGCTACTCGCTTATTGGCGGCGTGATGGCCGGCAGCACCGTCTGTTTTACGCCCAGATCGAAGCGGCCGAAACGATCATCTTTCTAGCCGAGGCCCGCCGCGACTACCTTCAGGGGATCGATATTCCAGTCGACGAACCGGGCGACCGCCAAAAAGAAGAGAGCGGCTGCCGCGCTTTCCACCGGTACGCCTGCAAGATGGCGACCGGATCGGGAAAGACCACCGTCATGGGGATGCTTGCGGCCTGGAGTCTGTTGAACAAGGCCCATGCCCGCGGCGACGCCCGCTTTTCGGACGTCGTTCTGGTGGTCTGCCCGAACGTAACCATTCGAAGCAGGCTGTCCGAAATCGATCCCAAGGTCGGCGAAGCCAGCCTCTACCGCACGCGCGACCTGGTCCCGCCGCATCTGATGGCCGATCTGGCGCAGGGGCGAGTGATCGTGACCAACTGGCACGTGTTCGAGCCGCAGGTCACTCAGGCAGGCGGCGTCAGTGCGCGTGTGGTAAAGACCGGCGTGCGAAAGCGGATTCGCGAGTTTATCAACATCGGCCCCAAGACCACGACCGCGCGCGGACGTCGGTATCTGACGCTTGGGGAGTACGAGCGGCAGGTGAACGCCCAACTGCTGAAGGTTCTGGAAGAGGAACATGACCGCGACGGCCATCTGAAGCGTGCCTACATTGAAGCAGAAAGGTACATCGAGAGCGACGCCGCGATTGTCAATCGGATCCTCGGCCGTGAAGTCGGCGGGAAACAGAACATCCTTGTGTTCAACGACGAAGCGCACCACGCTTACCGCATCCGGAAGGAAGAACCGGATCCGGACGAAATCGACCTCTACGGAGAGGAAGAGGAAGCGGAAGAGTTTTACAAAGAAGCCACCGTATGGGTCGAAGGTCTCGATCGGGTGCACAAGCTGCGGGGGATCAACTTCTGCGTCGATCTGTCGGCGACCCCTTACTATCTCGGCCGCGTCGGCCAGGATACGAACAGACCTTTCCCGTGGGTGGTCAGCGATTTCTCGCTCACCGATGCCATCGAATCGGGCCTGGTGAAAATCCCGCAGCTTGCCGTCAGGGACACGACCGGCCGGGAAATTCCGGGGTATTTCAACATCTGGCGCTGGATCCTGCCCCAGCTCACGCCCCAGGAGCGCGGCGCAAAGAAAGGCTCGCCGAAGCCGGAGGCGATCCTGAAGTGGGGCAACACGCCGATATCGATGCTCGGCGGTCTGTGGGAGGAGCTGCGGGTGGAGTGGGAATCATCCAAAGAGGATCCCCGGCCGCCTGTCTTCATTATCGTCTGCAAGAACACGGCGATTGCCAGAGTCGTCTATGAATGGCTGGCGGAAAATCAGCCCCCGATGGGCGTCCCCCCGGTTCGGATTTCCGGGTTCCTGAATAAGAACGGGCATGTGAACACCATACGCGTGGACTCCAGAGTCGTGCACGAAACGGACACTGGCCTCGCCAAGAGTGACGAAACGCAGTGGATGCGTTTCACCCTGGACACAGTTGGCAGGCTGGAATGGCCGAAGGACCAGCAGGGCCGTCCCATTTACCCGGACGGATTCGAGGATCTGGCGCGCAAACGCGCCGGAGAGCCGCTGCATCCGCCCGGGCGGGACGTTCGATGCATCGTTTCTGTCGGCATGCTCACGGAGGGCTGGGACTGCAACACGGTCACCCATATCGTCGGGCTGCGTCCCTTCATGTCGCAGCTTCTTTGCGAGCAGGTCGTTGGCCGCGGGCTCAGACGGCGGAGCTATGAAGTTCGGGAGGTCAATGGAACGGAGCTGATGACCGAGGAGGTGGCTAAGGTTTTCGGCGTGCCGTTCCAGGTAATTCCGTTCAAAGCAAATCCTGCCGGTCCTCGCCTTCCACCGCAGAAGCGGTATCACGTTCATGCGTTGCCCGCCCGGGCGCACCTCGAGCTTCGCTTTCCGCGCGTCGAAGGCTATCGGCAGGCGATCCGTAATCGCCTGAAGATAGACTGGGACAATGTCCCGACGTTGTGGCTGGATCCGGGCAAGATTCCACCCGAGGTTGAGGTGAAGGCATCGCTCCCAACGAATACCGGCCGGCCGTCACTTCTGGGCCCGGGACGGCTCGAATCCGTCACACTCAATCCCTACCGCCGGCAGCGCCGCGTGCAGGAGCTGGTGTTCGAACTTGCGGGCGATCTGACGCGGGAGTACGCGAAGAGTCCCCAGTGCGAAGCGCCGGCCCACGTGTTGTTCCCTCAACTGGCTCAGATTGTCCGCAGTTACGTTGAGGATAAGGTGAATCCGATCCCGCCCGCCGAAATTCTGGACCTTCTTCTCTCGCCCTACTACGGGTGGGCCGTCGAGAGACTCGTGGAGGCAATCCGTCCGGACGCGGCCCGCGGGGAAGCGCCCGAAGTGCCTCGATACGAGACGACCCGCGGTCCCGGATCGACTGCCGATGTCGACTACTGGACCGGCAAGGATGTCCGGGAGGTTCTCAGGAGCCATGTCAATTACGTGGTCGCCGACACGAAAGTCTGGGAGCAATCTGCCGCCTATATTCTCGACACCCATTACGCCGTCGATGCTTTCGTAAAGAACGCCGGCCTCGGATTTGCAGTCCCTTATATTCACAACGGGCAGGCGCACGATTACATCCCTGACTTCATTGTTCAATTAAAAGGCGAGCCGAGGACGCGCCTCATTCTGGAAACGAAGGGCTATGACGAGTTGCGCGAAGTTAAGGCTGCCGCGACCGAGCGCTGGGTTGCCGCCGTGAATGCCGATGGACAGCACGGGAGGTGGAAATACGCGCAGGCTCGCTCCGTAGCCAAGGTGCGCGAGGTGCTGGACAATATGAGTGATGAGATGTCCCAGTCACCTGCGGAATGAGAAATTGGTCGTTAGTCGGATTTCGCGGGCCGCAAGATCGCCCACAACTCCCTGCAATCATGGGTCGGGGCGGGCAGATTTGAACCGCCGACCCCCTGCGCCCAAGGCGGTGGCCGGGGCCTAGATAAAGTTTCCCTATTTTCAAATACCTACGGTTGAAGCAGTTGCGGCCAGCTTATTGAAGTTTGTTGAGACTTGTTGAAACTGGGGGATTTCAGCAGCTACATTTTAGCTACAGTTGGGTGCTTCCTAAAGCCGATCCATTCCGAATGACTTGGGAATCTTGACGAACTGCCGAAGGCTGCCGCTATCCCACCAACGAATTTCCATCTTTTTACCTGGAAACTGGATCTCCAACAGATAACTCTCAACCACATTCTCCAGAAAACTACGTGGCAGCTTGGAATCGGACGCTAATTCCTCTATGTGGCAGCATTCATCCTCCTGACGCCCTTTGACTCGATTCTTGGCCGCTTGGCACAGTTGCGACAGTTTCGCAATAGCACCCTCGAACTGGCCAGTCCGCTTTGTGCCCTCAATCCAACCGCTACCTGTGAGCTGAAAGGTTACTTTGCCGCCCATGGTTGTCCCCTGGATGCTTATCCAGCCTGCTTCCTCCAGTTCATCCCACGTCGTCGAGAATATGTTTTCGTATTCCGGGCATGGTGATCAACCAGTTTATTCGTTTCCGTGATTGCTCGCTGAACATCTGCAGGGTCAAACGGGTTGAACTTCACTTCCCCGAGTTCACCATGGAGCCTCTTCAAGGCCTCTTCGGCCTCGCCCAATTGACGGGATAAATCGTTCAATCCTTCGATTTTGATCTCAAACATTGGTCCATCTCCGTAGAAGTTCCTAGTCAGTGTGATATCAAGGCCATTGGGTGTCAACCAAGTATCCACGTCGGCCCGGACAATCCCAGTATCCATCTTTCTGCTTGTGCTTTCGTAGCTCTGGGTCGTTTTTTGTGTGTCGGAACTTCTTCCCGCAATACGTGCATTCAAAAACATAAGTCGGGCCCGATCTGGCCCGCCCACTTGATGAACGTTTTGGTGCGTGCGCGCGTGGAACTGACATTGCGGCTGAGGAGATGTCCACCGGGCCATGCGGCGTGAACTCCACGCGATATCGCGGCTGAAAACTGGCTGCCGTTGCGTGAACTCCGAGCATTTCGACGACCTTGAAGGCTTTGATGTGACCTGCCGTCAGTTCCCAGGCGTAAAGCAAAACGTTGCCCGTACTAGCCCTCCGGAGTGAATACGGTTCGACAACCCTTGGTCGGCCGTGATAACTGAATTCAAGAAGAAGACGGGTTGCCCCTGCAAATCGGATTTTTTCAAGTGGAGATCCCGCGCCCCAATACTGAATTCCAGCAGGCGCGACCGGAACATGGCCCGCCTCAATAGGCACCGCCGGAAGGGCCACCTCAGGTATTACCGCGATCGGCTCATCAACCCACCCCAGTAATCCGGGAAGTCTCGCAACAAGGTCATCCAGTTTTGGCAGAACCGGAAGCTGATGGCCAAGCATGTTTTCCCACTCGGATTGAAGCTCGTCATCGTTCTGGACAACCTTCAATATTTGAGCGGCCGACGGCGGCTCCACACTCTTGACTCGGCATTTGTGATGAAAAAGCTCGCGTACATGCGGGAAATGAAACGCCTCGGCGCGGTTTTCCAGCAAGTAGATCACATCGTACAGATCGCGCGGACGCGTCCGCTCGTACAGCGCCCGAGTTTTTTCGGCAAGCAGCTCATCTAGGGAATATGTCAGGACGGTCTGGTCGTTGGGCAATCCGTCCGGATATGGATGGAAGACTGCCTGCGCGGCGGGAGCGTCCAGGACCGGCTCCTGCTGGGTGATGTCAAAGAGAACGCGGGGCGGTCCGGGAAACAGCAGCGGGCCCCGGTACGAGATGCGGCCCTGGTACGTCGGCTTTCCAAGTTTATTCCGTTGCAGTCGGACTTCAACCAAGGCTTCGGGAAAGTCGATGGCGCTAAGCTCGCCAGCGACGCGTGTCAGGGCTTGCAGATTCGCGAGAATCGCCTGCTCATCATACGGAGCGTCGGGCAGGAGTGAGAAATCCAAATCCTCGGAAAAGCGATAGGTCTCAAAATAGCATTTCTTGATGCACGTGCCGCCCTTGAAGACCCACAGGGACCGAAGCTCCGGCAAAGAGGCGAGGGAGACAAGCAACCACCCCAGAACGTAGTCTTTCTCCACTACGTCCGCTCGGAGTTGCCACTCAGCGGCGCGGTCCAAGATGTCCTGTTTGCGGATCATGCCGCAGCCGTATCTTTACCGATCGAGACATTCACCCAAAGACGCCAACGGCGGGACAGCGTTCCAGTCTTTTTCACCTCGGGGTCCAGCTTGACATACCCAGCAGTCAGCCGATTTCTGGCTTCTTCAACCAGAGCAGTCTCTTCCGGCCAGACGACTTCGGCGATGCATCCCAGACGCTTCCATGCGGCGCCAGTCCCAAATTCTTCAGCGACGCGAGCGAGTTTGGCAAAATCATGCTCTCGACTTTGTCCATACTCACGCATGATTTGCGCTAGGTGCCTGACACCGCCGCAGAGAGCCGGGTGGCGCAAACAGTCGACAATTGTGCGCTCCGGTCCGGAGACAGGAACGTGCTCGGATCCCCGCCAAACCAACGTTGCGCCGCCGGTGCGCTCTTGGGGTACCCAGAATAGGTGGAATTCATGGCCGAGTAGGCGGACTGATCGACTGCGAATATTGGCGGCGGTTACCACCAGAGTTGAACGGAAAATTTGTTCCGTCAGTCCCCAATGCTCTGCCGCGCTCCAGCCCCCGATATAGCAGGGCGAGAAGACGGCTTGGGCCAGCACCCAGGGATCCTCGACTACCATCGGACGGCCGGGTTCAGCTTCCAGCGGGAGGACCAAGTAGAGTCCTCGACGCGCGCGCAGCAACCAGCCACGACGCGCCAAGGCAGCGAGCTTCATCGCCGCAGTTCTTCTATCCAACTCCAGTGCCTTTGCCCCGGCTTCTACTGTGAGCAGGCTTCCCCTTGCCGCCCTTGCCAATTTCGCTATAGTCTCTCGATCAGAACTTGACAATTTGCCTCTCCTTCCGCGCCTCTTCCCAAACCACCCACCCCAATGGAAACGTCCTACTTTGTATGTATTAGTATCCTTTTTATTCATATTACTACATACGAAATATAGCAGATTTGGGCATTTCCGGCAAGTCCCTCAAAGAACCGGCATTTTCCACGCGTGAGGGCGCCTGCCTAATGCACTCATTCCGATCCCTTTGGCAACTCAGGCTGGTCTCCAATCAACGGATCAAATTCATCTGCCCATCTTGTAGCCCAGTTAATCCATTGGTCTACCTTGCTTGCCGGCGCAATCTGGCCGTGCTTCTGGATGGCTCTTTGCCGTACCGCCTCGACATACGCGCGAATCTGCTGGCTCTTCTGCCACGCGGCAATTTCCCTGTCCAGCTGCTGCAGGCGTTGTTCTTCCTCGTACCGACGTCGTTCCAGTTCGATACGTTTTCTCTCCTGTTCCTTCCACTCCCGCTGCCATCGCTCTTGTTCGAGTCTTTCCGCCTTTCGCGCCTCGGCCACTCTCAGCAGCCCGATGATGAATTTGTTCAGACACTCCTCAATCCGCCCGTTCCCGTCCTTCCAAGTCTTGCGGATGGCGGTTCGATCCGTACCCTTGATGCGTAGGAAGAGCTTACCGGTGGAGTGATAATCGAACTCGGGTGTCCGGTAAAGCCACGGATCTCTCTCGTTGGCTTTCTTCTGCGCCGGCGTCAGTTCCCGTTCGGTTTTATTGACAAACTCCTCCAACGAAAATTCCAAAATCTCCTCACCAACTTGGACCGCGGTTGCCTTCTCATCCTGCGTGTCCAGAGAAACTCTCAAGCCGCGCGATTCCATAGCTTTGACTAGCGCGTCGATGATTCGCAGAGCCCGGTCGATATTTTCAGGAGAAACCCTGATTGCCAAACACCGCCGCTTACGGGGCGACACGAGGCCTATCCGGTCGGGTCTTGACTTCTTCAAGATCGCTTCACTCCGCGCGACGTAGGGATGTGGAGAATTCAGCACTTGATCGACGGTGATTTTATTCTCCGGCCGGCGTTCGAAGGCTTCCGGTCCCGAGATCTCCGATTCCGTCTCCGCAGCTTGGCTCCGTTTTTTCAATTCCACTTCAGCCGGGACATTGTCCTTAAGGGCGGGAAGCGGAGCTTGGCGGACTGCCTGACCGTACTGCTTCTTCTGCCAGTAACCGACTCCGGGCAGCGGAATTTGCATTTTGCGACAAATCTTGGCCAGGCCGACATCAGAGAGGGCGTACTGTTTTGCCGGCCTCAAGAGAGGCTCAGACCAGACCTGGTTGTATAGATCCTCTCGCCTGATCGACACGCTTTCGGCTTTCATGACAGACACCGCCTTTCCCGGGTAGGGGGTGCAATTTTAGATGAATTTTCCTCCGAGATCGACTCGGTTCCGAGGATCGGCGTATCATCTGTTGAAGAGAGAAGGGAGCGAAATGCACCACAAGCGACGCAGACCGAAGAACCGCCGCGCCGGATGCCTGCTCTGCAAGCCGCACAAAATGAACCACGCCGGGAAATCTTTTTGGACCCGAGCAGACCGTCGCCAAGGCGACCGTCTGAAGAACGGCTTGGTAGAGCTGCTGGTGAACTAAGGTTTCGAACTTGGCGGTAGACCTCCTGCGTTTTGCGCAGGTGCGTGAGCGGGATCCAGACTTCCGAGACCGGTCCTGGTGCGGCAATCGGTTCTTGCTTTAGAACTTAGGGAATTCACTGGAAACACCGATGACCTGCAGAACTGCGCAGTTGCTGCAACAGTCGGCACCGGAGTCGAAAGAACCACTTTGCAACTTGCCTGTTTTCAGAGACTTGAACGAGGCACTCACCTGCGCCCAAGGCCGAGCCTGACCATCACGGAAATTGCCCTATTTTCAACTGCTTACATTTCAATCACTTGCGGCCATCTTGTCGAAGGCTGTTGAGGTTTGTCGAAGTTGGAGGCTTTCAGCAGCTACAAAATCATCTACAACTCAACTCAATGTCAAGCATAAAGACAACGGATTTTTCATCGGCTTTGTCGGTTCCAACATTGAGGCAAGAGTATCGCCTTCAACGGCAAATGACCATGCCCATTTTGTTGACCGTTATCGTCATTGCGATCAATCTTCCGTTCATTAATCAGGCGTTCCACATAGACGATCCGATCTACGTTCTGTTGGCAAAGCAGGTGCTGAAGAATCCTCGGTTTCCTCAGGATGTGCCGGTCTTCTTTGAAGGGACCTATGCGCGAGATTTGGCCTCGATGGAACATCCCCCACTAACTGCGTACTTGCTGGCGGTGTCCGCCATAATTAATCGGGAGTTTTCTGAAATTGCCCTACATCTCGGGTTCATGGTCTTTCCTGTCATTCTCGCCGTTTCCATGTACTTTCTCTCCCGGCGGTTTACGCGGCACCCGGTGACAAGTGCACTATTGCTGATGAGCCTCCCGGTTGTTTACATAATGTCACACAACTTAATGACAGATCTCCCGCTGCTGGCACTGTGGACGCTATCGGTGGTCGTCTTTGTCTCGGGCGTTGATGGCAAAAGGAGATCGTTGTTGTGGGCCGGAGGGTGCCTTGCGGTTCTGGCTTCGCTGGTTTCCTATGCGGGTCTCTGCCTGATCCCGTTGTTGATGCTCTACGCCTGGCTGCGAAGAGATTGGCACGCAATCGCAACAGTATTCGTCGGATCAGGCGCTGCTGTGCTGTTTTGGCACGCTGTGAACTACGCACACTACCGCAGAATGGTGTTTGGTTACATGCTTGGTTACTATTTTGGTACCGCCCATGCGCTCTCTCCGCTCCTCGTGTTCGAGAAGTTGACGTATCTCGTCGTCGTGCTCGGTGGCGTTACGCTGTTTCCATTCGTGACGCTCGTGTTTTACACGGCGCTGGAACGTCGCCGCATTTATGCAGGTATCGGCGCTGCCCTGATCGTTTCAGCATTCATCAGGGTACCCACTGTTTCGTCCGGTCATAGGTGTTTGTTCGTTTTCTTCTGTGCATCCGGACTCGCGCTTCTCTGTGGAGTGCTGAAGCCGCATCTGAGCTCGTTGCCGCGCGTGTTGCGCGACGTTCGCGGGCACGCCGATCAGGTTTTTCTCGTGGCCTGGCTGCTGGGGATGCTTCTCTTCTGTATCGTGTGCTTTATGACCGGTTGTGCTCGCTACATTTTACCAATGACACCGCCGCTCGTTCTTCTAAGCGTTCGGGAACTGGAATGCCGACTGGATGCAGAACGCTTTAGACGCTGGGTCCTTCTCGCTGTGATGTCAGGATTCTCGCTCGCGTTGGCGCTGGCTGTCGCAGATTACCGGTTTGCCGGAATATACCGGAGGTTTGCCGCTGATTTTTCCTCAAGCTTCGGTCCCCTTCGCAGCCGCATCTGGTTTACCGGTGAATGGGGATTGCGGGCCTACATGGAGAAATTGGGTGGGAATGAGCTGGGGCGTCAGGATTCGCGGCCCAGGGTGGGCGATCTACTAGTGGTCCCGTCCCTGGCAACCCCGTATCAGACCTTGTTCGATGACGTGGTTGGTATCGAATCGATTGTGATGTTGGCGCCTTCCCAACTGTCCTTCGACGTTCCCGCTCTCACGAAGGATTCTTCGCTGATACTGATGATTGGAATGCCGCTCTGGAAGCAGAGCGACGGCGTAGACTTACAGGTGCGTTTTGTGTCTACCGATAAGGAGGGAATGTTGTACTCGCGAACGTTATCTTCGGAAGAGGGGCGCACTTGGCGCTCAGAAGAGATACCGTTAGGAGCGCTTGCCGGACAAAGAGGCGCCCTCGAGTTTTCCGCCGGCTCGGGGCAATCAGGGAATGCCGATGGTGACTGGATCGCGATTGCACGAGCCAGAATTCGGCGGAGGGGGAGCGACAACGCCGCCTATCATGATTTCCGCACCCACCTTGCCGACGCGCATATCACAACCGCGGCGGGCGCTGCGTATCACACTCCCGGAAATCTTCCCGTGTTCGCGTCCCGCATATGGCTGAATCAGGAGCCCGCGAAGACTTGGTTGAAAACATATCGGTATGCTCCAACGCTTACTATCCGATTGTTAAACGCCGAAGCGCACGCGGGGTTCTGGAGCATGGGCTGGGGCTTCCTTCCGTTCTCATTTTCTTCGGGTCACGCGCCGCTAGAGCAGATCAGCGTGTATGAAATCACGCGGGAAGTAGATGCGTACGGGGAGCGCAGGGCTTCTTGGTATCCGGATGAGTAGCCGCTGCGGTTACTGTTGACAGGCCAGAAGAAGGGCGGGACTAATCCAGCGCAATGCATCCCATGGAAGGAACTTTGTCGTCCGAATCTCGAAATGGGAGGCAATCATTTCCCTGTCCCTACGGTAGTCATACCCAAGGAGGATCACCAGTCAGTTGATGAGCCCGTCAGGCTTGCAGGGACGTGATGAACGCCCGAATGCGCGCCGGCTATGTCCTCTTTCTGGCGCTACTTTTCCACATACTGGTAAATCTTTTCTGGCTGCGCTCTGATACGCGTCCCTGGATCTGGGACATGGCATTCCATGCCCGACTTGGTTTGGACTATGTGGAGTCAAATCCGCGTGGAAACATCGGGTCTGCGCCATTAACCTGATGCTGGCCATGATGGCCGCAGTGCTGATAGCCTCCGTTTGGTACACCGGGAAAATGCAATATCTGCTTCTCGATTACCTTCCGCGACACGCCGCCGAAGGAGCTGCCGAAGGAGATCCTGCTTTGGTTTCGCCTCTCTCGTGGATTTACTATTTCCAGTTTCTACTGGGTTATCAATTGTTCTTTCCCCTGGCGGCGGCGCTGGCGGCCGGAGCTTATTGGAGTTTTCAGAGGGCAGAGGGGGCCCCTTCGCTCGCGGTGGTTTGGGTTTTATATGGCCCAAGGTAAGCGGGCGCAACTGAAAGAGGGGTCACGTCGTGATGACCTCCTAGTTTTACAATGACCGGCCCGGGACAGGCCCGTCATTTCATTGGGACTGCCGTCGCACGAATTCTTGGATAACCTCGATGTTGAGTTGCACTTCTGCGGCGGGATACCGAGGATAGGTCGGAAGAATAATCAATTCTGAAGCAGTCGCTCGCGCGTTCGGGCAATCTCTGTAGAGTTCCCGGAATTCGGGAAGGTCGGCGCAATTGCGGAGGTGCTGCGCTGCGAAATCGCGACCTCGTTCTTGCGCGTAATGGAGGACGCTTTGCCGATTGCCGATCTGAATAGGAAAATAGGTATAGATGTTGGACAGGTCGTCTGCTCGTTGCGCCTTGATTATTCGGGAGAGTCCATCGAGTCCATCGTGATACTGCTTTGCGCGAATCGTGCGGGCATATGTGTCGGGCTCCACTCGATCCAGTTGCCGCAAGCCTACCAGGGCCTGCCATTCTCGCATTCGATGTAAATAGCCGGTTGGCATGCGCTTCAAACGCCTTGCTCTCGCTTCGGGATCAAGCCAGCGATTAACCAGCCCGTTATTTCGCCGCACTACTGGATATATGAGCTTGGAAAAGATTGGCGGCCAGGTGCTGATATCCACAATCATTCCTGAGAGGGTTGTCATCAGGAGTTGCCGTCTGGACACCAGCGAGAACTTGTGAACATGATTGCGGATGCGTCCGATCAGCTTTCGATCGTTCGACACAACCATGCCACCTCTCCAGGTCGAAAGATTCTTGAAAAAGCCAAAGCTGTAGATCCCGGCATCACCAATAGTGCCGAGCCGCCATCCATGTTCCATTGCGCCGAACGCCTGCGCCGCATCTTCAATGAGCCGAACTCCACGGCGCATGCAGATGTCCAGAAAGACGCGAGCCCTAGCGGTCTGGCCGTGCAAATGCGTAATCAGAATCGCACCGGTTTGCCCGTCAATCAGGGATTCAGCTTTATCCGGATCGATCGAACACGACGCGCGGCAGATGTCGCAGAATACCGGAATACCGCCAGCAAGGAGTACTGCATTGACAACGTCCACGATCGTCAATGGCGACATGATTACTTTTTGGCCGGGCTGAATCGCCTCCAGAAGCGCCAGATATATTCCGGTTCGCGCCCTCGGCACGCAGGCGGCCGCCGCGACATTAAACCTGCGACAAACCTCGGCCTCGAAATGGCCGGTAGCACCGTCGACCTCTTTCACCTGGGGGAGGTAGCTGGCGAATCTCGTGTAGAGACGATAGCGCGGATGAGGAGACCATCTAATCGTCATTGTCGATCGGGCATCCTGACGCAATACGGTGCGCATTGGCCATCACCGTGAAGGCTAGTGGGGCGGCTGGCAGTGACGGTAAAACGCTCGAATCTACGACATGTATTCCCGGCAGGCTCCGAATGCGTCCCCATCGATCTGCTTCCAGTCCAGCCGGGACTGCTTTCATTGGGAAACACCCTCCACTTCGATGGCCTCCCCCAGGATCGTCGAACCGCAACTGCAGCGGTATGGGTGCCGCCCGAAAGCAATTTCGAATGCGAAAGAGCTTCCGAACGATTGCGTGGCCGATGCTTTTCGTCTCATGGCTCACGTCTCCTTGAACGTGAAGCCTTCCATCACGGGTCCTAGTGACCGACACGCGCGACGAGACGTTGGAATGGAGGTATCCAAATGCAACTACCAGCCTCTCACTTACTTCGCGAATCAACGGCTGCAAGGGATAGGATAGACGCCCCAATCGACTAGCCAATATTCGTGAATAGAGGTCGTTGTACCCATAGAGCTGCAATTGAACGGAATCCGCACAAATCGCCGCGTCGTTGATTTCTACGATCATTTGACAAAGTGTATGAAGGCGCTCGCGAGAAATATTCGGAATTGACCGATACCGCAGGAGCGGGATCGTAAAAATGTCGCTCTGCTGGACGCACAAGGGAGTCGGGGGGAAATTACCCGAGTTCAAAATGATGCGAACCGTCTCCAGCAGGCCAGCGGCTAGAAAAGCGGTTCGCGCATTGAAGGTCAGCGGAGCGTTGTCTTTGCTGGAACGCGCTTCGACGCGAACGCCATGACTCAGAATTGAGATGCGGTCGACAAGGACATCGGAGATGTACGCGACTTGGCCCTGCCGGACCATACGTGACAATTGAGACGCTGCGGAAAAAATGGAATCGTACGGACACCCGTACAAACAAAGCCCGCAATGCCGACACGCTTTGCCTATGTCGTCATCGGACGTGCGAACGGCAAGAGTCGCGTAATCAAATCGAACTCCCTCCGCGTCAAGTTGCCGCTGGTGCCGCTCCAAATCGCTGTGCAGCGCATGGGTCTGCATGCTGGATCGCACCGAAAGGCCAGACGGACAAATTAATTCCCGGACGGAACTGTAATGCTTCGCAAGCTCTTGAAAGCCGATAGGCCAGCATCGAAACTCCGCCTGCGGCCACGGCTGAATCACAGCCCCCCACACATTACTGAAGCCGCCGTGTGCAAACGAGCGAAGAATAGACGCCCTACGAAACCTCGCTGATGTGGCTCTGTCCACGTCACGGTAGGCGAAATTCGAACCAAAAAGAAGTTTTTGCGGAATGCCAGTTGAAGCTGCAGGACCCGTCCGCTTTAATTGGGCAAGGTCTTCTGGTGTCCAGGCATCCGGCTCGGCCGATGCAAGCCGGGACTTGAGCGCAATGCTGTGAGGACCAGCCCTGACGCCCGCATCCAGAATTGTCGGTCGAAAGCCTCGTTTGACGAGAGCTGCTGCCGCCGCGACGCCACTCAGCCCCGAACCGATAATGTATATCAAAGCCGTTTCCCGATTTACGTGGTTAGTCTCGCAAGGCCAGCTCACGGACATCGATTTGAAACCGCCGAAGCAGTTCCAGCGTCTCGGCGTTGGATACACGCTTCGTTCGTTGGATGTTTAGACGCTTTCGCAATGCGTGCGGCAACAACTTCAGCGCACTGAAATATGACCACAACAGATTAAAGACTGTTTGACGCCACCCATTCGTTTCCACAAATCGGGCAGCCGATCCTCTCCGCCGGAGAAGTGCGTAGACAATCCAACACATTCTCCTCAAAGTCCAGAAGGGGTTTTGCAACAGAAGGGACGGTGGGAAGTTCTTTACGGCGAGAAGGAGCCGATTGCGTTCGATCAGCATCACCTTGAGAGGAGAATACACGCCGAAACTGGCCGAGTGACGGTGATGAACAACGGCCGAAGGGACATACCATGCCTTCCAGCCCAAAAGCCGAGCGCGCATGCCGAGATCGGCATCGTCCCCAAAGGCGAAGAACATTTCATCGAACCCGTCGGTCTCCTCAAATACTTGCCTGTGATACAGAGCGGCGCACGCATCCGGCCAAAGAATCTCTCCGGGATCGTCATACTGGCCCACATCGGTTTCCATCGTGCCGCGTCCTCGGTTCTGCCCATCCCAGTAGATCAGGTGGCCCACCTTGTCGATAACATTCGACGGATTGTGGAAGAGGATTTTACTGGCAAGCATTCCAACGTGTTGCGAGGCATCGCCGTACCGTACGAGTTCTTGGAGCCAATTAGGATCTGCGACCGCATCCGTGTTAAACAGGGCGATCCATTCGCCGCGCGCCCGGGAGAAAGCGATGTTGTTTGCCCTGCAAAAGCCCGTATTCGTCGGCAGAAGAATCGTTTGCGCGTTCGGCAGGCGCTCGGCCCACGAGATCACGAGTTCGCGGCTGCCGTCCGCAGAGCCGTTATCGACGAGGATGAACTCCTTGCGGGTCCATGTTTGACCGGCGAGTGATTCTAGACACTCATCAAGAAACCTCAATCCGTTCCAATTAACCACGATAATACTAATCAAAGGTTCGATTTTCATACCCGCGTTTCGTGGCGTTACGTATAATTCAGAAAGCGTATCCGCTCATGGCGATATTTGCAACGATCTCGACTATTCCGGCGATGCATCGGCTGAGGCTCCTGTCGCGGTATCTGCGCGGTTCCGCCGTTTGCCCGGGACTGCCTCCTACCGTTGTCATCGCCAATACACACACGTGCAATCATTTTTGCCGAATGTGCATTCGCGAAGCTGTCACGTTCGATGGTCCGAATATGGAAGTCCGTCTGTTTCGGCAAATCATTGACGAAGGGGCTTCCTACTTTCGGTACATCTCGCTGGATGGTCCGGGCGAAACGATTATGAACCCCGAAGCGTTCGACCTCATTCGGTATGCAAAGGCGAAGGGAATTCGAATGGTGTTTTCGACCAATGCAACGCTGATGACTCCGGATCTGGTCGAATCCATTCTTGACTCAGGTCTTGATCACATCATTTTTTCCTTGAATGGCACTTCTCGTGATGTTTACGCGGCCATTCACGGAGTCGATGCATACGACTTCGCGGTCGCGAACATCCGACAATTTCTGGCTCGAAAATGCGACCTGGGAGCGTCCATCATGGTCACTCTTCAGATGGTGTGTCTTCGGCAGACCCTGCATCAGGTGGATGAGTTTTATCGCACGTGGCGGGGGTTACCCGGCGTGAACTCCGTCCGCGTGAAGAAAGATGTCGTCGCTGTCGAACGCTTACAATCTGGTGAATCCGCCTCAAGAGCGCCGCGCCGTAATGCGTGCGCGCGACTATGGTACGGTCCGGTATTTATTGAAACCAATGGGGATGTCTATGCATCACCAGGCGTGCTTTATAAGGCTCCTCCCGTTGGGAACGTGTGGCGGAGTTCCCTGGCGCAGATCTGGAACAATGAGCAAATGCAGGCGATGCGGCGAGCCCATGCGAGCGGAGACGAATCGCCGTTTCCCGAATGCGTTGATTGTTCTTATTCCCGGCCCAGGCTGCCGCTGATTGTCGGCGGCTTTCTTCTCGATCCCTTCTTGGCTGGCAGGCTGATGCCGATTGCGGAGAGGTTTGCGTATTGGCACAGCCTGCCTCTCTATGAAAGGTTCTCTTGGAAAGCCGAGTTCAGTCGGATTCTCAAGCGCACCGGTGCAACAAAAACAGTCTCGTTATCGCGAAAACCATAGGGCCACACCATGGGCTCGGCGTTCACGTTCGGGACGAGCCCGGTTGCACTGGGATCGATACGTTTGGAAGAATTTCAAATTGTCGTTGAGATCTGGACGGAATAAGCTCTTTTTGGGCAAAACCATGAAAATTCACCTGGTTTCGCTGGAAGACGGCATCACTGCCATCGGATTCCGGAGAATCGCTGCGTTTGTCGAGCAGATCAATAAAGATACGCAGGTCTTTTACGTCGGCACCCGAAGTTACCAGTCGCTATCGAAGTGGATCCGGCGGTCGATGGGTCAAGCGCGGCGGTTCGCAAGCGACGAGATCGACGAGATTGCCCAGAGCCTTGCAGGCGCTGACCTCGTGGCGTTTTCCAGCATGACCGGCTACGCTGGGCTGACAAAGGCACTGGCAACGCGCATCCGCGAAATAAATCCACGCGCCTACCTGATGTGGGGCGGGATCCATCCGATTATCTATCCCCAGGATGCTATCGAGGCCGATGTCGACGCGATCTGCACCGGTGAGGGGGAGTTCCCGATCTCCGAGTTTCTGCAGCACTTTGACGCGGGGACGGACTATCGCGGTCTCCGGAACTTCTGGTTTAAGGAGCGGTGCAGCGCAGAGATCAAGAGGAATCCGTTCCGCGCGTTGATGACTCCGTCCGAACTGGCTGAACTGCCGTTTCCCAAATACGGAGGTCGCGAGTGGATCTATTACTCAGGCCGAGGATTCGCGCCGGTCAAGTACGCCGAATACCTGACAAACAATGGCCTCGGCTACCCGACGATTTGGTCCATCGGCTGTCCTCTTCACTGTACGTATTGCGGCAACACGGTTTTTATCGCCAATGACCCGAACTACCGTAAGGTTCGGCACTCGGGTGTCGACCATATTGTCGCCGAGGTCCAGCGGGTGCGCCAGATCCATCCGCACATTCAAACGATCCTGTTCTGCGACGATAGCTTTATGGTCATCCCGCTTCGCGAACTGACAGAGTTCTCGAAGCAATGGAGAGAACAAATAGGCATTCCCTTCTGCGTTTTCGGGATCATTCCCACCTCCGTTGAAACCGCGAAGGTTGAGATTTTGACGTGGGCCGGGATGATCCGCGTCCGGATGGGAATCGAGAGCGGCAGCGAGCGCATCCTGAAGTTCTACAAACGACCGACACCGGTTGCACAAATCGAGCGAGCGGCCAACATCCTGGCACAGTTCGCTCATTATCAAGTCAACCCTTCCTACGACATTATAGTAGACAATCCCATCGAGACTCGACAGGACGTGATCGATACGCTCGAGCTCGTCTACCGGTTGGCGCGGCCCTTTACGCTTAACATTTTTTCCCTGCGCATCATTCCGAATACGCTGCTGGAGAAGCAGATGATTGAGCGCGGTTTCGATGTAGAGCCAATCAACGAGGACTACCACGCGGTCAAACCGCTATTCGCTAATGTGTTGCTTCAACTCCTGATGGTGTGGCGGCCTCCGCGGTGGCTCTTCGACCGCTGGCTGACCAGGGTACGCGCGTATGAGGAGGAGCAGAAGTCTTACCGAATCCTCACGCGCCTTGTTCGTGCCCCCTGGCTCATCCAGCAGGGCCTGCGTCATCTAAGGCAAGGCGAGTTCACAGTGATCACGGGATGCGCGGGATACATACTCTGGAAGATCGGCATTGTCGGTCTGCTGAAGCGCCTCTTCTCCCACAGACTGAGGCTGCCGACGGAGAAAGGCGACCCCTGGCCGGCGGTTGAGTGAAATTACTCATGAATTTACTCGGCTCAGAGGGTCTACTGGGTGGAACGGAACAGATTCTGGCTGGTGGTCAAGAGCTTTCGGTCTGATGCGTCGCTTCAGGATCTCGGCTAGGGATCTTGCGGCCATAGACTGAAGAAGGACCGGATGCAACTCCACAAGGGCCTGCGGAAAACCGTCGAGAGAATCCTGCCGGGTTGGCTGTTGCGTCGGATTGACCCGTTTCAGGACGAGATCGACCGGCTTGTCGCCCGGGCCGCCGGCGAGACGCAAACCGGAATGACCGTGCTGGATGCGGGCGCCGGAGAGTCGCGGCACGCTGGCTGCTTTCCTCGGGCGCACTACGTGGCGCTGGACCGCTGCATTGGGGATCCGGGATGGGATTACAGAGCAGTGGACGTCTGCGGCGACTTGGTGCGCCTTCCCTTGGCGGCCGGGTCGGTGGATCGTGTGCTTTGCATCGTCACGCTGGAGCACGTGAACGATCCGGCCGCGGCGCTCGGGGAATGCGCGCGCGTCCTCAAGCCCGGCGGGCGCCTTTACCTGGTCACACCGATGATGTGGGAAGAGCACCAGGTACCCCACGACTATTTCCGCTTCACGTCGTGGGGCCTGCGCCACCTCCTAGAAGGGGCGGGCTTCGAAGTGGAGCTTCTCCGGCCGGCGGGTGGCTTCTTCTGGGAGATCGGCCACCGCGGCGTGAACCTGGTCGCTTTCTTCCAGTCTTCCTGGAGATGGCTGCTTTTTCCGCCGGCGGCTCTGCTGGCCGGGTGCCTGTTCCCGCTGATCTGCTATTACCTGGATCCGCTCGACCGCGAAAAGCGGCACACGCTGGGGCACACCGCGATTGCGGTGCGAAGGTGAATCCGCCATAAACCCACCGGCGCCGCCAGTACCAATCGACCGCTTCTTCTTTCAGGACTGCGAATACCGGATTCCTTGCTGATGCGCGACAGTCAGATCGTCGGAATCAAACGTGAGTCTTGCGGCCAACGACGATGAGCGAGTTTCCCCAGCGGCCCAGCACGAAGTTGCCGACTTGAAAGGCAGTCTTGAATGCAGATCTTGTTGCTCCAGTGGAGAGAAGCCTATTGATCAATCGCTGCTTCATCGCCGGGTATATGAACCGCTTGAAAGCCGGAAAGAGACCCAACATATCACTGCCGAATGGCAGCCACGCTGTATGGATCTTCCAGTCCAACACAGTTTGCATGCTGGAAAATATCTTATGAATCTCGCGACGGCTGAACCTATAGACGTATCCTCCCGCGGGGTCCCAACTTTCTGCAATCCCGAGAACCGACAAAAACCGTACGGCCAGCGAGTCCTGGCATTCGAGAATGACAAAGCCTTCGCGAGATACCCGTTCCACTTCGTAGAATCCTTTGAGCGGCCTGGCAAGGTGATGGAGTCCGTCGCGCACGATCACCCAGTCGAACGAAGCGTCGGCAAATGTCAATGCCTCCGCATCCATACAGGCGCAGTGTAGAGCGGTGTTCCGCAATCGAGCTGCGCTCAGCGCGACCACCGAAAGGTCCATCACTGTCACGTTTGCTCCCTGGCGCTGGAAGAAATCGGCTTCCTGACCGTCTCCCCCGCAGATCGAAAGCACGGTTTTGCCAGACATCGAATCGTGTATCATTTCCACTGCTTTGCGCAGTCGATAGCCGTTAAGCCATGCTACATACGGATGGCTGTTATCCACCATTCGGGGCTCGAACGCTCGATAGTGTTCCTTCTCGTGATAAGCAATTTGACGTAGTTTCTGGTCCCCCATAGGGCTTCGAGTATAGTATGACACTGGCCTCGCGGGCCAGTTGACGGTTCCGTCTGTAGTTTTTGAACATTGTTGATTCGAGTGGAAATGAATAGCTGTTGAAAGGTGTTTGGAATTGTTGAAGTCGGCCAGGTGCGCGCCCGCTTACTCTGGAGCTTAGATGACTCGCCGACGGCGGGGAGGGGGCGGAGGCACAAACACTTCGGTGACCGGCTCGTAAATTCCATCCGCCGCCATCGGAACATATTCAAAGCCTCGCCCAATGGGATCGTCAAAGCGCACCGTGGTGTAGTCAATTCCCAGCGCGCTGTAGACGGTGGCAAAAACATCTTCAATTCGAATGCTGCGGTTGGCATGCCAACCGAAATCGACCGCCTTGTCGCCGGTCTTGTCGGTTTGACCGATGACCCTGCCGCCTGCAACTCCGCCGCCGGCAAGGACGCAGAACTGGCGCAGGAAGTGATCTCGGCCGCCCTGATCGTTGACATCAGGGGTGCGTCCGAATTCTCCCTGGACAGCGATCAAGGTGTCATCCAGCAGCGTCTTGCCCGGCCTCTCGGGCGACGGCATGTTTTTGAGGTCTTTGATCAAACCGGCCAAGCCGTAGTCCAGAGTCGGGGCCAGTGAGAGGAGACTGGCGGCTCCGGAATAGATGTTGCTGTGCATATCCCAGCCCGGTAGCGTGAGGGTAATGAATCGCGTTCCCTTGTTGACTGCAAGAAGATTGCGCGCCACCAGACACGCCCCTGCGAATGAGGAGTTGGAACCGTACCTGCCGCCGGAGGAGGCTCCCTGGGGCGGTTCATAACGTTGCACCTCGGCCACGGTAAACTGAAACGCTTTCTTGACCTCCGCGCTTCCCATGAGTTTGAGCGCGGAATTGTAGAATTCCCCCATGTCCTCGACGCTCTTGCCCAGCGGCGAGTCGAGTCGCAGCGGCGAATCCAGGTCCTGGATCAAACTCCACATGCTGTCAAATTGCGCCTGCCCATCCGGGTGTGTCAGTTCCGCCAACCCTCCGGTAGCCGGGATTACATGGAAAGGCGAGTACTTTGCCGAGAAGTAGCCTGCCCCCGTCAGGCCCGTGGCATTGAGCGCCACGAATCCGGGAAGCAAGTCAGTCGCCTTCCTGCGCGACTCCATTTCAAAAGCCACGACTGAGCCGATGTTGGGACTGACGTTTCCCAGCGCGCCTGTCGGACTGCGGCCGATATGGGTCCAGACTTGGGCGATGGGATGCGCCAGAGCCCTGGATTCGACGGAGCGCAAAATCGAGATGTCTCCGAGGAGATCGGACATGCTTGGCAGCAGTCTGCGCGACATCCGGACTCCCATATAGGTCTCCGGCATCAGGTTCAGCGGCTGGCCGCCGGCCGAGCTGGGGCGCTCTACGTCAGCGTCTTCCTTGTAATCAAACAGGTCGACGTGGCTCGGGGCCCCCGACAGAAAGACAAAGATGCAGTTTTTAGCCGTCTCGGCAGTCTGAACTCTGGACTGGGCCAGGACGTCGATCGGGCGCAGGGCGCGCGTGAAGTAGTAGCCGGTAAGGGCGGTTCCGGCAACCCGGAAAAACTGGCGACGGCTGAAGCCGGGGCCGGAAATAAAACTGACCATCCGGCTGTGCTCCCCGTTGCATCTGCACCTGCGCTGGCTCATTGGCTTCTCCTTCAGCCGACCTTCAGTAGTTGAAAATGAAATCAACCTTGTTGATGAGAGCCTTCTGCAGAATCTCCAGTTTGGAAGCGGAGATGGGATTGCCCAAAAACGAGATCGACTTCGTCAGCTCGTCCGTAGTCGGGTTGCGCGACAGCGTTGCAAGGTAAAGTCGTTTGACTGAATCCGATGGAGTCAGACCCCAGGAGAACAGGGTCGCAACGGTCGTCCCTGCGGTGCGCGTCTTTATCCGACTGGTGATAAAAGAATCGTTGAGCAACGCCAGCGCCTGAGCAATGGAGCCCTCGTCGGATCGCGAGATGTCGTCGCGGTTCCCCCGGAGAAAAGTGTCCAGAAGCCGGCGGGTGGAATAGTCGGGAGGCTCTTCCGTGTCAGGCAACTGCATGGCCCGACTGACCGGGCGGGTATATCCGCTCGGGGTATAGCTGGCCGGCCGGCCGGTCGCCTGGGCGATGATGTCAAAGATCTCTTCCGATTTGAGCCGGCGTGGAAACTTGCGCGCAAAGTAAGGGATATACCGATCCGACCAGACCCCGGGATAGGTGGAAGAAAGCTGATAAGTCGCCGACTTCATGATGGCGCCGATCAGATATTTCAAATTGTATTGGTGCTGCTCGAAGTCGGCGGCCAGCGCCTCCAGCAGCTCCGGCTGATTGGGTTGCAGGGTCCATCCTTCAGGCAGTTTGGCGCCGGGACTGATGCGGTTGAGGTCAAAGTTGTCCGTGGGCTCGACAATCGCCAGGCCGAACAATTCCCTCCAGACATAGTTGACGGTAGCGCGCGCAAACTGGCGATCGGCGGTCAGCATGCGAGCCAGCGCCGCTCGATAATTTTCTCCGGAATTGGGGCCCTTTCCGTCCCAAGCGCTTCCATCGGGAAGATACCTGGGAGACGCCGATTCATTGGGCGCGCTTCCCACGCGGGGGGTCTTGTTGCCCGTTTTGGTATTCAGGAGATATCTGCCGGTTGTGTTGTCTGCAACCGTGTAGGCGGTGGGTTGGTTATTGGTGGGATCGCGCTGGGAAATAGTTTGTGTGGTCCTGGAAAAAAATGCGGCCAAAGACCAGAACTCGTACCGGGTCCTTTCCGTGAGAAAGAGATTGATGGAATTAGTGTGGCCGCCGCCGTCATGACAGGAAATACAGCTAAGACTGAGTCCAAGAAATTCGCCGGCCACCGCGGCCAGGTTGTCATAAGTGTCCTGAATGGGCCCGTTAGGCTGGCGCCAGCGCACGACAAAATTGGCTGCGCCATTGCTGGTATTCTCCCCGCTGCCGGTGAGCAGTTCTCTTACGAAACGGTCCAGGGGTTTGTTCTGAGCGATCGAATCCCGAACAAAGTTGTAGTAGGCATTGCGAGCATCGGGGCGCAGATTGATTTGCGTGGACGCCATGACCAGTTTCAGCCTGTCGCCCATGAAGTTGGTCCAACGATCGACATACTCCTGAGTTCCCAGCAGCGAATCGATGGCCTTGTCGCGCTTGTCGGAAGCCGGGTCGTTGAGGAAAGCAATCACCGCCTCCGCAGTGGGAATCCGGCCCGTGGCGTCCAGATAGGCTCGGCGGAGGAATGCGGCGTCCGTGGACAGATTGGCGGAGCTGATCCGGTCGCGCGCCATCCTGTCAAAGATGTAGTTATCGATGAAATTCTTCGGCGCGGGCGCAGAAAATGAGTTATTCGGGGGCAATAAAGACGCAACTTGTTTTAGCTGAGCCGCAAGGAACGCTTCCCGCTGGGTAGGAGTTGCCAGGTAGAGCTGTTCGTGCCCCGGATAATAGGTACACTCGGCGACCGCCGGAGCCGCGGACTCCGCTTCTGCCGGGCCCGGCTGGCGCGGCAGGGCTTCAACGCTGACCCACGCGATGGCTGCACCGACCGGCAAAATCCATAAGGCTGCGGACTTGGGCCGCATACTGACCTGATCCCCTCCCTGAATGCCACGATTCAGGATCAGCCGGAAGAGTGGTTCTGACCCACCTTCTCAGACCCAACGACGTATCCCTATACTGACACAACGACAGCGGGTTTACAACCGAGCCGGGCACCAGCCTCCTTTTGGAATCGCTGGAATCGGCGGCGTGCCAGATTCCACGACATGTCGATAACTTCCGAGATTCTTGGAGCATTCTTCAGTTGTGAGACAAAAGCCTTCAAGAAGTTTCTGGCCCAAGAGGTTCACGGCACGAAATGACGGATCGGCGATTTTGACGACTCTCTGCGTAAACTGAGGAAAAAGGAGAAAAAACGTGGCCGAAGGAAAAGATATCCCCCCCGCCCCGAGCGGAAAGACGGCGACGAGTCGCCACGGAGGGAACCGATCATGACCTGCGTGTTGTGGATTATTCAGGGGCTGTTCGCGCTCATCTTTCTGTTCGCCGGTGGCACGAAGCTGGTTCTGCCGCTGGAGGTGCTCACGCAGCAGATGGCGTTGCCGGGCCTGTTCGTGCGGTTCATCGGCGTGGCCGAGGTGCTCGGCGCGATCGGTCTGATCC
>JACQGG010000061.1 GCA_016199665.1 Acidobacteriota bacterium
CCCCCCAACCCCGGGAATTCCGTTTCCTTCCCGCCCCCTCCTCTTTACAATCGCCCACGGACACGGGAGACTTAGAGCTTGATCCGACGATTCCTGGACAGGGCCGCACGAACGCCTGACAAGGTGGCCCTGCAACTCGGCACCGACGAAGGTCTGCAGACTTTCACTTACGCGGATGTGTTCGCAAGCGCGCTGGCGATCGGACAGTTTGTCAGGTCCCGCGCTCCTGCTTCGGGAACGGTCGCGATCCTGATGAGTTATGACCCGCACTGGGTCATGGTGTTTCTCGGAATCTACCTTTCTGGTTCCTGCGCGGTTCCGCTGGACATTCAACTGTCATCCGAAGAAGTTGCAAACCTGGTGCGGCACTCGGGCGCCGGCGTGGTTTTTACCGATTCCGTCCATTGCGAGAAGCTTGCCGGTCTGGACAACCTGGCGGTGGACCCGCATCGAGCCGGGCTCTTTCGAGCCGGTCGTGCTCCCCGCAAGGAGGCCTCTCACCAAGTTGGAAATATGGGCACGGACGCGGACGATGGGAAAGGGTCGGCGCTGGAACCGCTGCCCACGGCCCCGGAAGGCGCAGACGGCGATTCACTTCCTCTGTTGATCATCTACACTTCAGGGACGACCGGGGATCCCAAGGGGGTGATCCTCAGCGAGGCCAATTTTCAGGCGGAAATTGCCTCCCTGCTCGATCTCCTGCCGGTAGGCGCCGACGACCACCTGCTTTCCGTCCTGCCTTTGCACCACGTACTGGCGCTTCTGACGGGAGTGCTGGCGCCCCTGTACATCGGCGCCACGGTCACGTTTCTGTCCACGGTGGAACGCGCACGCGTGCTGGCGGCGCTGCAGCAACTCGGAGTCACGGTGTTTGTCTGTGTGCCGCAGTTTTTCTACTTGCTGCATTCTCATGTCTGGTCGGAGATTTCTCGCAAGCCCTACCTGGTGAGAAAGATGATCCCGCTGCTGATGCGGATGAATTTTTCATTGAGGCAGCACGGAATGAACCTGGGGAAGCTGCTGTTCCCTCAGATTCACCGCGCCTTTGGACCCCGTTTTCGTTTTTTTGCGGCAGGCGGCTCGTACTTTGATCCCGCGACGATCCGAGACCTGGCGGCGTGGGGACTGCATATCGTCCAGGCCTACGGGCTCACCGAGACGAGCGGATCTTGCACGGTGACCCGCCTGGAGGATCAACATTGGGGGAGCGTGGGGCATTCGCTGCCGGGGGTCGAACTCAAGGTGCTGGAGCCGAACCAGGAAGGGCAGGGTGAAATCGCCATCCGGGGTCCCATTGTCACGTCCGGATACTACCGAAACGAAGAAGCGACTCGAGAGGCGTTTCAAGACGGCTGGTTTCTTTCCGGAGATTTGGGACACTGCGATGGGCAGGGTTTCTGGTATATCACCGGCCGGAAAAAAGAAGTCATAGTACTGGCTTCAGGCAAGAATGTTTATCCGGAGGAACTGGAGCGGCACTATTCCCGCCATCCCTCCATCAAGGAAGTCGCCATCGTGGCCAAGATCGGCCTTGCAGGCGAGGAGCAACTGCATGCGATTGTTGTGCCCGACTTTGAATACCTCAGGACCCAGAAGGTGACCAATTCCATGGAGGTCATTCGCTTTGAGATTGAAAGTCTGGCCAGTCAGTTGCCTTCCTACAAGCGGGTGACCGGACTGCAGCTCCGCACGGAACCCCTGCCGCGGACCACCACGCGCAAGCTGAAACGGCGCGAGCTGGAGGCACGACTGGGACGGGCAGAAAAAAAGACGCCGGCGCCGGCTCATTTTGACAATCGGGTGGTGGAAGAAACTTTCCGTTTCCTGGCTCGGCTGGGAAAGGCGCCCGACACCGCCTCGACCATATGCAATCTGGAATTGGACTTTGGGTTGGATTCTCTGCAGCGGGTCGAGCTGGTAAGCCATCTGGAGGAAGCGTTCGGCGTTTCCCTGTCGCAGGAGCAGGTGTCGGAAATCTACACGCTGGGGGACCTGGTGAATTTATTTGACCCGGAGACTGCGGTGGCCCGGGAAGTCCGGCAGGAGGGCCAGAGTTGGGCCAAGTTGCTGGCGGCAGACGAACCGTTTGCAGAACCCTTCCTGCGCCGCCGGCCGGCCAGTCATCTGGCGGTTGATCTCCTGCGGGTTATTTTCCGTTACGGTCTGGGCCGGCCGTTCTTCAAGATCAAGGTGGACGGGATTGAAAATCTGCCCCGGTCGGGTCCTTACCTTATTTGCCCCAACCATCTGAGCTACCTTGACGGCTTGTTTTTCGTGGCCGTCTTCCCGCGCGCTGTCTTTGATCGGATCTTTTTTCTGGGATACAGCGAATATTTTCAGGCCGGCTTCAAGAAGCTATTCGCCCAGTGGATTCACATCGTGCCGCTGGATCCGGACACTTACCTGATCCGGGCTCTGAGGGCCGGCTCGACGGGACTGCGACAGGGGAGAATCCTCTGTGTTTTTCCGGAAGGCTCGCGGTCCATTGACGGCGAAGTGAAGCCCTTCAAACAGGGGGCATCGATCCTGGCGCGGGAAGCGAACGTACCGATCATTCCTGCCGCCATCGCGGGAAGCTACCAGGTGTTGCCCCGGCATCGCTCCCGAATCCGGCCTCACCCGGTCAGGATGGCATTTGGGAAACCTGTCCATCCGCGTGACTATTCCAACTATGCGGATATGACGCGGGCGCTGCAGCACGCCGTGGAAGATCTCTTTGCCGGGGCACGACGCAATCTGGGATGAAATCGCAGATCGCAGATCGCAAATCTGCGATTCTCGACCTATGAGGCATCGGTCCCAAATTGGTTTTTGCAGCGTGATACAATCGCGCGCGAGCCGGCGACGGTGATGTTTTGCCGCCGGCGACGCGGGACTTGCTTGCCTGCGTATGGTTTCTGTTCCGGCGGCTCTGTTCAGGTTGAGGTGAAGCGGATTGCGGCGAGACAGTTGGGCAGGTTTGGCGGACTCTCTGTTTGACGAGAGGATTCTTGACCGGAACCGCACAGTGCTGGTGACTGGCGGTACCGGCTATCTCGGCAAGAGTCTGGTGCGCGCCCTCCTGAAGCGCGGCTTTATTCTGAATCTGCTGGTGCGCGAGAACAGCAGTCTTTCCGGCCTGGAGGGGTGCAATTTCTTTCTGGGAGATATTGCCGACCCCGACAGCATCCGGCCGGCGCTGGAGAACTGCGCCTTCGTATTTCACCTTGCGGCCCGGGTCAGACTCTGGAGTCCAAACCCTGCCGAGTTCGATCAGGTCAACGTGCAAGGGTATGAGAACCTGCTGCAGCTATGCGCCGAGGCGGGCGTGAAGAAGATCCTGCGCACGTCATCCTTCATAGTCTTCGGGCCGTCCAACGGCGGGGTCCACACGGAAGAATCCCGCTGCAACGTCCGGCCATTCGGCGATTATGATCGCACCCTGATTCTCGCTGAAGACTTGACGGAGAAATACCGCGGGCAGAGAATGTCCATTATCACCCTTTATCCCACTTTTGTTTACGGTCCGGGAGAGAAGACCCGCGGCAATTTATTGGCGCAGATGATTCAGACATACTCGCGGGGATGGATGCGCGGGCTTCTGGGAGGCGCAAGCCAGAAATGGAATTTCGTCCACGTCGACGATGTCGTCGACGGGCATTTGGCGGCGATGCGTCGGGGGGGCGCCCCGCGTTACATTCTGGGGGGAGAAAACACCAGCTTGGCCGAATTCCTGGAGTTGGTTGCAGGCTTGCAGAGCCGCAAGCGGCACCGGATGAATGTCCCCTTGAAACTGGCCCGGTCTCTCACGTATCTTGAGGAGCTGCGAGCCCGCTGGAGTGATGGGGAGCCGAGGGTTACGCGTCAAACTGCCGAGATCCTCGCATCGCACTGGGCTTTTTCCTCGGAACGCGCCGAAAGGGAGCTGAATTATCGCCCCCGCCCGCTTGCGGTTGGATTGAAGGAATCCATTGAATGGATACGCCGGCAGTAGGGAAAGAGCTCACTCTGGAGTATGCCTCAGCGCCTGCGTGCATAATTGCGGTGACTTGGCCGGGGGACACTAAGCCTGAACCCAACCCCTGCTGTTCTACGTCTAAGGCTTAGGGGAGGCGGAACCAGCGGTTGGGAAGGTGTGAAGGAATGCCCCTCAAAAACTGCCGGAAGCGCGACCCGGTCGTGCGGGGAGATTTTTGCAGGTTTGCTGGGTTTGCTCGGGCCGCTGGGGCCAGACTGCCATTGCAGTTTGGCTTCGAGTAAAGTAAAATACTTTTGTTCTAACGGTACGGACATAAGTCCAAGGCCGGAAAAGGGAGGGTCCAATGCGCCGACCGTTTCTCTGGCTTTGTTTGCTATTTTGCCTGATGGTCCCCACGGACGCTTCTCCCCTGTCGGAATTGCGGGGAGTTCTGAAGGACCAGAATGGCAACCCCATTGTCAATCTCGCCCTCTCGCTGGTCCGCACCGGCATCCAGCGCACGCTCCGCTCGGATCTGGTCGGGCAGTTTGTTTTTAGAAACCTGCCGCCTGGGGAGTACGCCCTCCAGATTGAAACTCCCACCTTCAGGAATGCCGGCAGCTCCCGGGTAAGTCTCAAGCCCGGCGCAACAACGCTTATGACGCTTGTGCTGCAACAGGTTTTCGACTTGGACTCAGCGCCTTCTCTGGCCAAGAACTATGAAACCCGGACGATTCTCCGCGACCGGGCGGACGGCCGGCTGATCCTCCGCAATGCGCCGGACTCGTCCGCGGAGAGCGGCGCTGCGGCAGGTTTATTCCGGACTAACGGCATCGTTGAAGTCTACTCGGGATCGGCCTGGGGCAGTGGAAATTTTTCCGCTGTTCCTGGAAGTCCTTATGCCGGGATGCTTACAAACTTTGCATATGGGGAGGATCTTGGCGGCCGCGCCAATTACATATTTGCCGGGCAGTTGGTTTCCGGAGACGACTCTCTTTGGAGAGTGCGCAACCTCGTTCGCTACCAGCCTGCCGGCAGCCAGAGTGTCGAGTTGCTGTTGGGTTATACGCACGTTGCGTTCAACGCGCCGCGATTGCCGTTTTTCACCGATCCGGGGCGTCTCGGAATGGAGTCGAAATTTATGCCCTGGGCGGAATCGGCCAGGACACTGGCTCTTGGCCTCAAGCATACCTGGAACCCCGCAGAGCAGGTGAGTTTGAACTATGGGGTTGAGGTGGACCGTTTTAACGCGGCCTCCACGCGAACTTTTGTCATTCCCGAGCTTCAGGCGAACTGGCGCCCCTGGGCGGGGGCCTCAGTGATCGCCCGTATGACCAGCAGACGAACCATGTGTGACAACACGTTAAGCCTACCCGACGGGAGGTCCGTGGAACTTGCCGATTCCCTTCAAACCAGAAAAGCAGCCCAGATGCTCCAGGTCGGGGTGGATCGGCACTACGAGATCACCGGATCCCAGGGATTTGGATTGACCCGGGGAGAATTGTCCTTATTTCGCGACCAGCTCAGCGGCGGGAATACCGCTCTGGTTTGGGATCCGGCGAAGAGGAGCAGTTCGGTCTACGATTTGCCTTTTCAACAGTCCGTGCAGCAGGGACTTCGAGCCGGAGTCAGCGGCGGGTCCGATGCGGTCAACTACGCCGTCGACTACGTCTATGGAACGGCTGTCGGCCTGGACGGAGCGGCCGCCTTGCTCAAGTCGGTGGGAGAATCGGTGCGGCTGCGGCGCTATCATGCGGTCACCGGCAGGCTGCAAGGGATCATTCCGGGAATCGGCACGGTGATTACAGGAGTCATCCGCGTTGTCCCGGGACGCCCTCTTGTGACAATTGATTTATTCAGCGACACCTGGAATGTTTCCAACCAGAGCGTCAATTTTTTTCTACGACAGGTGGTTCCTTTCCCAGACCTGCTCGGCTTTTCTCCCAGGCTGGAAGCGCTGCTGGATCTGCGTAATATGCTCAGCCAGAACATCGGTGCGCTGCGCACCGAATTGGGAGAGGTCGTGCTGGTGCGAAATCCCCGCACGGTCCGCGGCGGCATCTCATTGAATTTCTAATTCCCGCTTGTACCGGGCTCAAAGCCAGAGAGGAACAGCTCCGCCCGCTTAAATTATCCAATAACTTGGAGGCAGTACAAACTTTTGTATGGTCCACTAAAGAGCATTTCCTGATCCAGAATTGGCGAATCCTGGATTTTGATGCGTTTGGCTCGCGTTACTTCGGGGTTTGGGTGGTGGCACAGATTTTGCTTAGGGCTGGCTTCTATTGAGTCGGGTATGGCGCGCCTTCCAGTAAGAGTAAAGATCATTCTCGCCAGCGTGGTATCGGCCGTCGTCCTCTGTCTGGCCGTGGCCAATCTGACAAACCGGATGGAGTGGAAGGAGATTTCAGACGGAGTGGCTTGGACAGGCGCGTGGGAGGGGATCAGCGCGCGCCGGTTGCAGGCAGACGGCCCCGGAGGGCAGGCCGGTATTGCGCCCGGCGATGTTCTCCTCGGTATCAATGGACAGAGGGTCCGCGACCTGGATGACTACTACCGACTGCTGGACCGGGTTCGCCCCGGCTCGGAGGCCGTCTACCTGGTGCGCAAGGCGGGCAAGAGCGCTCAAATCTCCTACCTGCTTCTCCCTCGCCTCAGCGGGGGGATCACCCGCACCGATCTCTACCTGGCGCTGGTGGCGATCGTTTACCTGACCGTCGGCCTGGGGATTTTCCTGAGAAACTGGCGGGCAGAGTTTTCATTTCACTTCTTTCTGGTCAGTCTCTTCTCGTTTGTTCTTTACCTTTTTCGATACACAGGGAAAGCGGACACTTTCGACATTTTTGTCTACTGGCTGTCAACCGGCGCACTGCTGCTGCTCCCCGCCGTATTTTTTCATTTCTGTCTTAATTTCCCGGCCCGCAATCGGCTCGTGGCTCGCAAGCCTCTCCTGACGGCCGCCTACACAAGCGCGGCTGTGCTTCTGGGGATCCATGCATTCTGGTTTGCCGGCGCCATGCGGGTCATGGGCGTGCCGCGCAACCTGGTGTTCAAGGCGGTGTTTGACCGCCTGCATTTGATTTACTTTACCTTCTGGTTTTGCGCCGCTGCAGCCGTGCTCGCATATTCGCGCCTGCGCTGCCAATCGGTGGAACAGCGCCAACAGTTGAAATGGATCGTGCGGGCAACAGTGCTGGCCGTGATGCCGTTCACGCTTTGTTACGCGTTGCCGTTTACCGCGGGCTTCGTCCCAGGCTCGCTGCAGGAAATGTCAATTCTCAGTCTGGCGGTACTGCCGCTCGGCTTCGGCTACGCCATCCTCAAGTACAAACTGATGGATGTGGACGTCATTTTCAAGCGAGGCGCCGCTTACTTTATGGCAAGCGCCGCGCTTCTGGCGCTCTATTTCGCCCTGGCGCTGGTCGCCGGCAAACTGGTCCTTGTCTATGCTCCCGATGCCGGCCTGGGTCTGTTTGCGTTTGCCGCGTTGCTCACTGCCTTCCTCTTCAATCCTTTACGCAACCGGATTCAGAGGACCCTGGATCGCTTCTTTTACATGGAGCGGTACGATTATCGGACTTCCCTGGCGGAGTTTAGCCGGACTTTGTCCTCGGAGGTCAGCCTGGACCGCCTCGCCGCCATGCTGCTGCACCGCATTCAAAAAACGATGAACGTGCCGGAAGTTGCGCTGCTGATCCGTCAGGAGGGAGATCGCTACGCCTTGCGCGACGCGTTGAATGTCCGGACTGACGCAAGATTCTTCCATGTCCCGGAATCGGTCCTGGACAACTGCGACCGAGAGCTGAAGCCCCGGTACCTATCGTCCGGTGATGACGCGGCTGGCCCGGTACGGGGGATTCTGCACCAGGCGGGATTGTATTACCTTCAGCCGTTGCGGGCGCATGACCGCGTCATTGCGCTGCTCGCCCTCGGCAGAAGGCGCGGGGGAGACTGGCTTTCCACCGAGGATCTCGAATTGCTCCAAGTCATCTCAGGCTATGCCGCCATCGCCATTGAAAATGCTGGCCTGTACCAGAAGGTAGAAAGCAAGGCGCGGGAGCTGGAGCAACTCAAGGTTTTCAGCGAGAGCATCGTGGAGAGCATTCAGGTGGGCGTGCTCACTCTGGATGCGCAGGGGAAGATTACCAGCCTCAATACGGGAATGGAGGCTCTGGCGGACTGCTCGCGAAACAATTGCGTGGGAAAACCGGCGAGTGCGCTCTTTCCCGAGAGCGTTCTGGAACAGGTGCACGCCTCCAGCGGCGGCCACTGGGTCGTGATGGAAGCGATGCACTTCTACAAAGTGACGCTGCAGACTCCGGGCGGCCAGACCCGCATCGTGAATCTGCACTTTACCCCGTTTGTCTCGCGCAACGACATTATCACGGGCACGCTCGTGGTTGTTGACGACGTAACGCAGAAGGTGCGGTTGGAAGACCAGTTGGTCCAAGCCGAGAAGCTGACCAGCCTGGGGCTGCTTGCCGCCGGCATTGCTCACGAAGTGAACACTCCGCTGGCAGGCATTTCAAGTTATACCCAAATGCTTCTGAAGGAGCTTCCCGGCGGTCACCCGCACCGCCCTGTCCTGAAGAAGATGGAGGAGCAGACTTTTCGAGCTTCCGAGATCGTCAATAATCTTCTGAATTTTGCCCGTCTCAGCGGCGGCGACTTCCGGCAGGTCAACCTCAACCATCTGGTGACGGAGACCTTGTCGCTGTTGGATCACCAGCTCAAGCGGCAGAATATCCAGGTCTCCACTGATCTGGACCCCGGTCTTCCATCCACCTATGGAATTGACGGCAAGCTGCAACAGGTTCTCATGAATCTGTTTCTCAATGCCAAGGATGCCATGCCCGAGGGGGGCCGGATTCAGGTGCGAACCGCGATGCGCGACAACGTGGTCGAGATCGCGATCAGGGATACGGGTGCGGGGATTCCCCGCGAACACATCAAGAGAATCTACGATCCTTTCTTCACCACCAAGGAAGTGGGACGAGGGACCGGTTTGGGGCTATCAATCAGCTATGGGATCATCCAAGAGCATTCAGGAAACATCCACGTGGAAAGCGAACCCGGTAAAGGAACGAAATTCACACTTCATTTCCCGGTTCGTAGAATCCACTGAGACGACAATGAGACGGCAGCCGGGGGAAATCCTCATCGTTGATGACGAGGAGATCATGCGCGAAGTGCTCACTAAATTGCTGCAGGATGAAGGTTACTCGTGCCAGGCGGCCGCGACTGGAGAAGAGGGGCTGGAAAAGCTGCGCGAAGGATTTTTTGACTTGGTCCTGCTCGATCTGCTGATGCCCGGGATGGGAGGGATGAAGACGCTGGAGGAGATTCACAAGATCGACTCCACCCTCGCCGTCGTGATCCTGACCGCCTACGCCTCGCTGGAGACCGCGGTACAAGCCACCCGCGCCGGCGCCTTTGATTTTCTGGCAAAACCCTTCAAGAACGAGGAACTGCTGGTGGTGGTTCAGAATGGGCTGCAGCGACGCGCGCTGCAATTGGAGAACCAGCATCTGCGTCGCACTCTGCGAGAGCGTACCGCTTTCGGGAACCTGGTGGGAAAGAGCGAGGAGATGCAGGCGGTGTTCGATCTCATTGTCCAGGTGGCGCCGCGACGCAGTACGATCCTCATCCAAGGCGAAAGCGGCACCGGCAAGGAACTTGTGGCCAAGGCGATCCACAATCTCAGTTCCCGGTCGGATCATCCGTTTATTGCAGTCAACAGCGGCAATATTCCCACCGATCTCCTGGAGAGCGAACTGTTTGGCCACGTCAAGGGGGCCTTCACCGGAGCCAGCAACTCCAAGAAGGGGCTCTTTGAAGTGGCCGACGGCGGAACAGTTTTCCTGGACGAAGTAGGGACGATCCCGTTTGAGACTCAAACCAAACTGTTGCGCGTCATCCAGGAGCGCGAGTTTCGTCGCGTTGGCGGCATCGACAACATCAAGGTCGATGTCCGAATCATTGCCGCAACCAACATCGATTTGCGCCGCGCCGTGGAAGAGCGCCGCTTTCGGGAAGATTTGTACTACCGCCTCAATGTCATCACCCTTCTCTTGCCGCCCTTGCGGGAACGGAAAGGGGACATTCCACTTCTGGCGGAATTCTTCATCACCCGCTACAGCCGGGAGAACAGCCGGGATCCTTGTTCGCTGAGCGCTGAATCGTTGAAAGTGCTGATGGAGCATGACTGGCCAGGCAACGTTCGCGAGCTGGAAAATGCGATCGAACGCGCCGTGGTGCTTGCGGCCAGCGACACGATCAAGCCGGACCTGTTCCCTCGGGAGGTCCTGGAGTCGGCGGGTTCGATTCAAGACCACTGGGGACTGCTGGAAGAAGGCGCCAGCTTGAAGGATCTGGTGGCGGAGTTTGAGCGCAAGCTGATTGACTCCGCGCTGGAGAAGACGGAAGGGAACCAGAGGAGAGCGGCGCAACTGTTGCGACTCAAGGCTACCACTCTGAACGAGAAGCTGAAGCGCTTAAGAATCAAGCCGGTCCGGTACGGGGTGCAGGGCAATCGCAGAGAGCGGGGTTGAAAAAATCGCAGATCGCAAGTCGCAGATCGCAAGTCGTAGATCGCAAATCGCGGGAATTTGCGATTCCCGCGAGTCTTTAACCCTAAGCTATCAGCGGTCGGCTGTCAGCAGTCGGGTTTCAGCGGTCAGCCGATCGGTGGCCACCGGCAATCCGACCTGAACACTTCTTCGCCGCCTCAATTCTGCGGCGGCTGATAATCCAAGTTGGAGCCCCAGCTAAAATCTGCTAAGTTTTCGTTTCGCTTTTTGGGGGAACGAATGGACATCCTGCAGCAGATACGCCAGCGGGCCGCGCAGAATCCAAAGAAGATCGTGTTTCCGGAAGCGGACGAACTCCGGACTTTGCGCGCGGCGGGCCTGCTCCTGAAGGAGGGCATTGCCAGGCCCGTCCTGCTGGGGGATCCGGAGAAATTACGTCACCTTGCAGACCGGGAGAGCGTATCTCTGAGCGGAGCGGAAATTATTAACCCGGAAACCGACCGGCATTCCAAGGACCTTGCCGGTCGCTATTACGAGCGGATGCGGGCCCGAGGGGTCAGCGAGGAAGAGGCGAAGCAGCAGATACGAGATCCGATGTATTTTGGCGCGCTCATGGTCGCCAGCGGCCTGGCGGATGGCAGTGTCGCAGGGGCGGTTCATACGACGGCGGAAACGGTTCGGGCTGCGCTGCGCTGCATCGGCTTGCGGCCGCGCATTTCGATTCTCTCCAGTTTCTTCCTCATGCTGACTCAAAAGATGGAGATGGGAACCTTCGGCGCATTTATTTACGCCGATTGCGGGGTGGTTCCCAATCCGTCGGCTTCGCAGCTCGCCGACATCGCCATCTCGGCGGCCGACAGCGCCCGGATTTTTCTCCAGGACGAACCGCGTGTGGCGCTGCTGTCATTCTCCACCCAGGGGAGCGCCCGGGACCCGCTGGTGGACAAGGTTGTGGAAGCGGTCAAGACCGCAAGAGAGCGCCGTCCGGACCTGCTGATCGATGGAGAGTTGCAGGGCGACGCAGCCCTGGTTCCCGCAGTCGCGGCCGCCAAGGCGCCTTCGAGCAGAATTCGCGGGAATGCCAACACTCTGGTTTTTCCCGATCTTAACGCCGGGAACATCGCCTACAAACTGACCGAGAGGCTGGCCGACGCGGTGGCTCTCGGTCCCATTCTGCAGGGGCTTGCCAGGCCGGCCAATGATCTTTCTCGCGGCTGCAGCGCGCAGGATATCGTTAATGTGGCCGCAATTACGGCGGTCCAGGCGCAATGAATTGCAGATTGCTGATTGTGGATTGGCGGAAGGCAGAAAGCGGAAGGCAGAAGGCAGGGGGCGGAAAGTGGAAAGCGGAAGGCAGAAGGCAGAAGGCGGAAAGCAGAAGGCAGGGGGCGATGGGTTGTTCAA
>JACQGG010000062.1 GCA_016199665.1 Acidobacteriota bacterium
CATTAGATATGACTAACGGGGTCCGATGTCCGATGTCCGGTGTCCGGCCGGGGACGCTGCGGCGGTTCCGGACCCCGGACCCCCGACCCCGGACCCCGGACCCCTGACAGAACTGTTCACCTGGCTCTCACCTCATCCAGCATCTGCTGCAGCATCTTTGCAAACTCCGGTCCCTTGCCCTGCTCCTCATGCTTGAAGTAGACAAATGTGTCTTGCCACAGAGCCTGTCGCTGCCGGATGACGGCGGCCCAGCCCTCAATGTCAGATCTGACATACCCTTCATCCCGCAGGCGAAGATAACCATAGTCGGCGGTGGCCTCCAGCGGAGTGGTCCACTTCTCGCTGTCGGCAATGCACAACGCCACGTTGCGGCCGCGCAGGCGTCCCCACACGTCCTCGGCATGCCAGGAAGGGTGTCTGAATTCGATGGCCACCCGGGCGCCGCGTTGGAGCATCCCCAGAAACTCATCCAACCGCACCAGGTCCTTCTTGAATGATGGAGGAAGCTGGAACAGCAAAACACCGAGCTTGTTCCCCAGGGTTCCTGCAACCTGGCAAAAAACAGTGACAAGGTCCGCGCAGTCTTTGAGTCCCCGCTCGTGGGTGATTCGACGCGGCGCCTTCAAGGTCAGCTTGAATTGTTCCGGGGTTGCGCAGGCCCAGCCGGAAAGGACCTTCTCATTGGGCATGCGGTAAAACGTGTTGTTGATCTCAACCGTGGGAAAGCGCTGTGCATAATAAGGCAGCATCATCGCCGCCGGAATGTCGGCTGGATAGAAATTTCCCTTCCATTCTGGATAACTGTAACCGGAAGTTCCAATCCAGATCATCGGGTTTGTGGCGGAACTTGAAAACGATGACGACCCGCAGTCGCGGTCTGAAGTACAATACAACAAACTGGGGAGGGTTTATGGCAGTCGTTGCAAAAAAAGAAGAGATTGGGCCGGGACAGGTAAGAACCGTCGATCTCAGCGAAAAATGCATTGCGACACGGAGTTTTAACATCATACGGGAGGGAGCGATGACACAAAGAAATGCAGTCTGGTTGGTCGTTTCTGCAGTTGCCTGGACTTTGCTGTCGGTCCAGAGCCGCGCACTGGTGGCGCAGGCCTTGCCGATCGGCGCGCAGTCTCCAGCGACGGGCGGCTCCACAAAAACGCTCAAGGTCGGCGACGCGGCGCCTGATTTTGAGCTTCCCGATCAGAATGGGAAGATGGTCCGGCTCAGCAGCTTCAAAGGGAAGCGGAACGTCGTGCTTGCCTTCTACGTTTTGGCATTTACTTCCGGTTGAACGACGGAAATGAAGGCATATCAGGCTGACATGCCACACTTCGACCAGAATAATAGCCAGGTACTTGGAATCAGCATCGACACGGTGCCTTCCCAGAGGAATTTCGCTGAAAAAGAGGGGATTAAATTCCCGCTGCTCAGCGATTTTTACAAGAAAGTAAGCCGTACCTACGGCGTCCTGGATGAGGACAAGGGTTATGATAATCGAACGACGTTGGTAGTCGACAAGCAGGGCATCATTCAGCGCATCGACGCCGGCAGTCAGGCGCTCAGCATTGCAGGCGCGAAGGAAGCCTGCGGCATGTTGAAGTAACGCCGTCCGAAATAATCTGCGATTCTTGATTTTGTGATTTGCGATCTGCAGTTTGCCTGGAGATCCCGGCAAACTGTCAGCCTCTTCCTTGATTCGCTGCGTTCTCCCTCCGCCCGCTCAGGCGGTGTGACAATGCCCAGCCGCGCACGTCAGCAGGTGAACTCCTGCGGAGGGTCCGCACGCTCACCGTGCTGGCTCCTGATTTTTGTCGCACGTTTTGAGGCGCGCGGCCTCACTCTACCATTCGAGCAAAGAAGGAGAGCCTGATGCTTGACGCTTTGTTTGCAAGAGTCAGCAAGAAAATCGACACATCTTTTCCGCTCTTCCGATATCTGGTCCTGCAGACTGAAACCCATGCTTTCTGCGGATCCCTCGCCTTCTTTGCGCTGCTCGGGTTTTATCCCTTCAGCTTTCTGCTCCTGTCTCTGGCAAAGTACGCTTTGCACTGGAACACAGCCTTTGAGGTCATTATCTACGCACTGAAAGACTACTACCCGACCGGACAGGATTTCCTGGTAAGAAACCTGCAGGTCTCCGTAGCCCAGTACGGAAGGAAGGTCCAACCCCAATCCGTCGCGTGGGTTCTCCTGGGGGCGGCGGGATTCTTCATCCCGCTGGAGTCTGCGTTTAACCGGCTCTGGAAATTTCCGCAGGATCGCGCCTACTGGAAAAATCAACTGGTCGGATTCCTGCTCACCGTCACCTGCAGCATCTTGGCGGTCGCCTTCGTGCTGTTGACGGCACTCCTTCACTCGGCGATATCCGGGATAGCGGGCCCGGGCGTGCTCACGAATGCCCTGCGATACACGGCCTTAAAAGCTTCGGCGATCCTTTTCTCAATCTCTGCGATCTTTCTGTTTTACAAATTTCTGCCGAACGGCAAGGTACGCCCCGCCGACGTGCTGCCCGCGGCGCTGCTGGCCGGAATTCTTGCCGAAGCGATCCGGTGGGTGTACCTGTTTATCCTCCCGTTTCTTCAGGTCCAGAGAACACAGGGACCTTATTACATTTCAATCAGCTTCGCCTTGCTGGCTTACGTTGAGGCCTTCGTGCTTTTGGGAGGGGCGTTTCTGGCCACCGGCTCTGAGCGCTACCCTTGGCTGTCGCTCAAGCGCCGGCGCCCCGCCCCAGCCTCCAACTCGGCATAGTAACGCTTTGTTCTTCCCAGCTTTTCAAGGAATCCGAGAAGGAAAAAAAAAGCTGCCACGACAAGAAACGCGGCCAACCGCGCACCAGCCAGTGCGGCGCCCGCCAGTCCCAGCCGGCTGCCGAGCCGCCACATAATCCAGCCAGCCAGCTCTGAGGGGACAATGCTCCAGAGAGCCACATAAAACCAGGCCCAGTCAGAGCCTTCGGTATCTGTCCAGCGGCGCGCCCGGGGTGTCCAGCCCAGCCATGTTCCCAGGACAACCGCGCATGCCAGCGGATAGTACAACCCTGCATACAACTGGCCGATTCTCCAGACACCGGTGGTCGCAGCGACGACCAGGCCGATCAAGTTCAGAGTAAACGGCACCAGCAAATCGATCCAGGCGGCGGTATAGCAGGCCACCCGGTAAGGGAGATTCGCCTGGCGCACTCCGAAATGGGTGATGTACGGGCGAAGTTCAACACCCGGGAGCCGGCCACAAAATCCACGCCAGACGCAGATCGCGACCACAACCGCCAGCCAGATCCAGTGACGCCGATCCGGACCGTGCAGGAACAGCGCGTAAGTCAAGTGCCCGGGAAGGATGAAGAAGACCCAGATCCAGATCGGGACGTGCAGCGCGCGATAATAAATCTTGTTGCGCTCGCGATGAACAACGCTTCTCATGAATTATGAATGAAGAATTCGCAAAAAATAAAATATTTCATCACTGCGTCGGTGCGAAAACAAGCGGACAATATCAACCGTCGAATTTCTTGTCTACATCCCACATTCCACGGGATGGATCTTGAGGCCCGCTTTCGCGAAGCCGATGAAAAACTCAAGCAGGCGACTTCTACCGGCCAGATTTTCGGAATCATTGCGCAGGCGCTTGTGGAGCTGGAGGACTCACACACGTTTTTTGTTCCGCCGTCGCGGGCAGCGCGCATCGATTACGGCTGGCAGATGCAGATGATCGGAGACCGCTGCTATGTCGTGGCCGTCAGACCGGGAAGCGATGCAGAAAGCAAAGGCCTCATGGTGGGAGATCTCGTCCGCTCGGTGGATGGTAACCCACCAACTCGGGACACGTTTTGGAAAATCCGGTACTTCTACTATACGCTCCGACCCCAACCGGCAATAGAGATGGAGGTACGATGGAATCGGGGTACGTACTGCTACACAGCATCTTGAGATGGTGGAGAGTTTGGGTGACGTCCAGGTTTCGCCATGTTTATCCTGATCAACACAAACGTACTGCGTAAGGCAATGGATGATATCGCCGCCAAGAAGGGCGACTTTACGCTGTTTGCGCTGATCATGCCGGCTGACGCCCCTGGTGCGTGGGACCTTGTTGTCTCCGCTCCTTGGCTTGAGGGCAGGAAACTTAAAGCCCCAAGCGAGTTTGTCCAGTTGCTCGCTCAGTCGATCGGCGAAGGGTCACTCCGCCAATTCTCCCGAGTCGCAACAGTCGATAGCGACGCCGACATTGTTAAATTCATTCTCGCAAACCTTCCAGTCGAGAAGGGTGAAGGTGAACTCCGGGTTCAAAGTTCTGATCTTGTCGGCCTCCAAATCGACGAAGCCATCATCTTCCGAGCCAAGAAACCGAAGACCAATTTTGCGGGGCTGCCCAGCAAAGCGCTCCAGCCGTCGGCGCAAAAGACGCGCCGCGGCTGAGCGCCGGCCGTTGTTGGACAGCTTGCGTATGGCGCACAGGAGAGGATGGGCGGGCGTGTGATAGAATACCGCATGGTGAGCATTGATGCCTGAGACTAGGCACATCAAAGAACAGGCGCGGCGGCTTGTCGACGAGTTGCCGGAGGATACGACGTGGGCCGACCTCGCGCGGCTGGTCATCGAGCGGCAGCGTGTCGAGGAAGGGATTGCCGATCTAGACACCGGTATCACATGGACCAGTAACGAGATCCGAGACAAACTCAGCATCCCGAAATGAGGGTTGTCTGGTCGAACCGGGCGCTGCGATCCCTCGCCGATATCCAGAGCCACATTTCGATCGACTCCGAGGAGGCCGCGCACCGTACGGTTGATCGGATACTGAAACGCGGTGATCAGCTGGCGGCATTCCCGCAACTCGGGCGGGTGGTTACCCGGTACACGCAAGCCGGTATTCGCGAGCTGGTGGAGGCGCCCTACCGCATCGTGTATCGAGTTCGCGGCGAAGCAGTGGAAGTCATCGACGTTTTCCACTCGGCGCAGTTGCCGCCATGGGAGCGCTAATCCAAGTTCGTCACAGAGCCGCGCGCGTACGCAAGCGGCGCGCTAACTCATTGAAATTCCGCGCCGCTCCTGACGGTCGCGGTTCGGTGACGAACTTGGGCTAACGCGGTGATGGCAGTCTATGGCTACGACGCCATCCAGAGGACGTTCGCGAGTTCGGCCTCCCAGTGCGCGGGAGCAAACGCCTGCTCGACGGCTCGCCAGAACCAACTTGCCTGAGCCTATGCGGGCATCAGCCAACGCCCGATCAGGTGGCGCAGTTTCTTGGGCGCGTCACCGCCGCTCAGCCTGAACTCACGCCAGCTACAGCGTCTCGTGTCCAGGCCTACCGGGTTGCGGGTAACGACTCTTGGCGGCATCGTCGTGGGAAAGTGCCAGCGGGCCCGGTCGCCTACAAGTTTTTTGGACGCACCACCGAGCGGAAACAACTTATCGAGCGGCTTCGTGCCGGGCTGAACACCGCCGTCGTCGGGCCAGCGGGGCTGGGCAAGACCGCCCTGGCGGCAGACGCGCTGGCGGACGTCGTGGGCGCGAACGCGGCCAACCTCGCTACCAGCCCGTTCCCGGATGGCCTCGTCTACCTCGATCTGTATGCCTTCCACGGCCAGGCCGATCCCGCCTGGAACACGCTCGCCAACCGGATCTGCGACGCGGAGTTCATGGAGCGCAGCCCCCCGCGCGAACGGGCTGCCGAAGCCTGCCGCGTCCGGCGGATCTTGGTCATCATCGAAGGTGGCGAAGAGGCCGACGGCAGCGCGGGCCGCGTCACCATCCCGGAGTTGCTCAGCGTCCTCTCTCAGGAGGGGCGCTGGCTGTTGCTCACACGTCTCAGCACGCAGGCGGCGATGGTGCAAACGGTGGATATCAAGGAGCCGCTCCATCCGGAAGACGCGGCGCGCTTGCTGGACTGGCTCACCGAGCGCCGCCCATTGGACCCCGACGTCCGCAACACCGTGCTGGAACTGCTCGATGGCCACCCGCTGGCGC